>DXDP01000532.1 GCA_019115445.1 Candidatus Nocardiopsis merdipullorum | reverse complement strand
CCGCGGAGGTGTGGATCCGTCCCTGGGACTCGGTGACCGGGACTCGTTGGACCCGGTGGACACCGCCCTCGAACTTGAGCATCGGCCACACACCGGAGTTGGGTTCGGGGGTGCCCTTGTTCTTGACGGCGATCGTGATGTCCTTGTAGCCGCCCAGGTCGGAGTGGGTGGCGTCGATGATCTCGGTCTTCCAACCCTTGCGCTCGGCGTAGCGCAGGTACATGCGGACCAGGTCACCGGCGAACAGCGCGGACTCTTCGCCCCCCTCCCCCGCCTTGACCTCCATGATGAGGTTCTTGTCGTCGGAGGGGTCACGGGGGATGAGCAGCACGCGCAGGCGTTCGGTCAGTTCTTCCGCCTGCCTGGTGAGAGAATCGGCTTCCTCGGCGAAGGAAGGGTCCTCGGAGGCGAGCTCACGGGCAGCGCCGATGTCGTTCTCGACCTCTTTGAGCCGGCGGTAGGTCTCGATGATGGGGGTGATCTGTGAATACCGTTTTCCCAGGCTGCGCGCCTTGCCCTGATCGGCGTGCACCTCAGGATCCGCAAGCTGCTGTTCGAGCTCGTAGTACTCCCCCAGGAGGTCGTCCAACTTCACTGTGCCTTGTTCCCGTCTTGAGTGGCTTGCCCTGTCCATTTCCTCCGTTCGGAGGGTGCATCATGGCGGCGAGGCCCCGAGAGGACGACGCCGCCGAATGACGGGCAGCGCTACTTGCGCTTGCCGAAGCGCTTCTCGAAGCGGGCGACCCGACCACCGGTGTCGAGGATCTTCTGCTTACCGGTGTAGAAGGGGTGGCACTCGGAGCACACGTCGGCACGCAGCTTGCCCTCGGTGAGCGTACTCCGCGTGATGAAGTGGGCACCACAAGTGCATGTCACCTCGGTCGGGACGTACTCCGGGTGGATGTCGGCCTTCATGTGTGTCTCCTCTACAGGGGCGCGACCGCCGGACGCACGTCGATCACACCACTCCGGGGATGGTGCGTCTCCATCGATTGTGCGCGAACCGGTGCCGCGATGATCTGAGTACTGGCAGCAGGGCCCGGAAGGACAGATCCTGCTCCTTCTACCAGTTTGCCAGACCGACAACGCTGCTGGGACCGGTGTCTATTCCCGTGCGGGCACCGATGCCCCCGGGGGGTGCTGTCCGTGCGGGCAGCACCCCCGGAGTCGATTCACCGGAGGCCACCGGCGTCGCGCTCGATACTGGTCAGGGGTTCGTCGGCGTCTCGATGCCGCAACCACCGGAGCAGGGCTGCGAGCCCCACCAGGGTGAGCACGAGCACCACGGTGCCCACGTTGAGACCCACACCATGGATGAGGACGAAGGACAGCGACCCGGTGACCAGCAGGTAGTAGATCATCGGAAGCACGGTCTGGCGCAGAACGTCCCCCTCCCGACCCAGGAGACCGACCACCGCGGAGGCGGCCACGACGTTGTGCACGGTGACCATGTTGCCCGCGGCACCACCGGCGGCCTGTGCCGCCACGACGTTTTCCGCGGGAACTGCGATGTGGTCGGCGGTGGCGTGCTGGAACAAGGAGAACATGAGGTTGGAGATGGTGTTGGACCCGGCCACGAACGCCCCGAGGGCACCGATCCACGGGGCGAAGAGTGGCCAGTTGGTACCGCCGAGCTCGGCCGCACCGGTGGCCAGGGTCAAGGGCATGCTCTCCAGGGTGGTCCCACCGAACTCCTGGCCGGTGTTGATGAACACCCGCACCAGGGGTACCGCGAACAGCAGCGCCACCGCGGCCCCGGCCAATTGTGAGCCGGCCATCTTCCAGGAGGCGATGATCTTGCGCCGTCCCACCCGGTGCAGACCGTAGGTCACCAAGCACACGAGGACGAAGGTCGCTCCCGGGGAGAAGAGGGGTTGCACGCTCTCCCCGATCCCGGTGCCGAAGATGTCCTCGGCGCCCAGGGTGATGCCCTCGAGCCACTCCTTGAGCGGGGTGACGGTGCGTGAGATCACCAGGACGGCGGCGACCAGCATGTAGGGCGCCCAGGCGTTGAGGAAGCCGATCGTGCGGCCCTGCCCGGCGACGGCCTCCTTCCCGTCGCCGGGCTCGATCTTGCCGACCCAGCGTTCGAGCCAGTCCTTGCGGGGCGGGAAGTCCCAGACCTTCTTCGGCAGGAGGAAGCCCTTGCGCGCGGCCAGGACCACGATGACCAGTCCGGTGAGACCACCGAGAAGGCTGGTGAACTCCACACCGAGGAAGTAGTTGTACAGGACGGAGGGGATCGTCAGGGACAGCGCGGCGAAGAGGGCGAACTTCCACGCGCCCAGACCGTCGGAGAAGCGCCGGTTCTTCCCGTAGAAGCCGCAAAGCATGCAGCAGATGAGAAGTGGCACGAGGGTGCCCGCGGCGGCGTGCAGGACGACGGTCCGGAACCCGATCTCGGACACGTATTCGGGAAAGCTCATACCGAGCTCGAAGGCGCGCTCCTCCACTCCCCCGCCCCCGTCGAGCCCGCCGGAGACTCCGACGAGGATCGGGGTACCGACGGCACCGAAGCTCACCGGTGTGCTCTGGATGACCATGCCGACCATGACGGCGGCCATCGCGGGGAAGCCGAGGGCGAGCATGAGTGGGGCCACGACCGCGGCGGGGGTACCGAAACCGGAGGCACCCTCGATGAAGCTGCCGAAGAGCCAACCGATGATGATCGCCTGGACACGGCGGTCGGGGCTGATGTCGGTGAAGGTTCGGCGAATGGTGGTGATGGCGCCGCTCTTGGTGAGGGTGGAGAGCAGGAGCAGCGCACCGAAGATGATGTACAGCAGGCCGAGGGCGAGGATCAGGCCCTGAAGGCTGGAGGCCGCCACGGCCGTCCACTCGGTGTTCCAGAAGTGGACGGCGATACCGACGACCACGATGTAGCCGGCGGGCATCGCGTACATGGCGGGTAGTCGGAACCCGACGAGCAGGACTCCGACGAGCAGGATCGGCGTGAGTGCCAGGAGACTGAGAACTGCGAGATTGTCCATCCAGACGGCTCCCTGGATTGGCAGGTGTCGCTCGGTCCGCAGAAGGTAAAACGCTTTCCGGCGCCTGGCCGGCCCCCTACTGTGATCCGCAACACGTTAGTGATCCTTTTCGGTCGCCGGAGTCAAAATTTCACGGCACGGAACAATTTTTCGGAGGTTCCGGGGCAGAGCGAGCCACGCCGTATACACGCCCGGTACCCCCACACACGAAGAAGCGGCCCTTCCCCACGGGTGGGGAAGGGCCGCCGCCAAGACCGGGTCGAGACATCAGGTGGTCTTTTGCACCTGCATCAAGAACTCGGCGTTGCTCTTGGAGTCCTTCATCTTGTCCAGGAGCAACTCGATGGCCTGCTGGGTGTCGAGCGCGTGCAGCACCCGACGCAGCTTCCAGACGATGTTGAGCTCCTCGCCCGACATGAGGATCTCCTCCTTACGGGTACTGGACGCGTCCACGTCCACCGCCGGGAAGATCCGCTTGTCGGCCAGGGACCGGTTGAGCTTGAGCTCCATGTTGCCGGTGCCCTTGAACTCCTCGAAGATCACCTCGTCGGCACGCGAACCGGTCTCGACCAGAGCCGTGGCCAGGATGGTCAGCGAACCGCCACCCTCGATGTTGCGTGCCGCACCGAAGAAACGCTTCGGCGGGTACAGGGCCGTGGAGTCCACACCACCGGACATGATGCGTCCACTGGCCGGGGCCGCCAGGTTGTAGGCGCGACCCAGGCGGGTGATGGAGTCCAGCAGGACGACCACGTCCATGCCCATCTCCACAAGACGCTTGGCCCGCTCGATGGCCAGATCAGCCACGACCGTGTGGTCCTCGGCCGGGCGGTCGAAGGTCGAATGGATGACCTCGCCCTTGACCGTGCGCTGCATGTCGGTGACCTCCTCGGGACGCTCGTCCACGAGGATCACCATGAGGTAGCACTCCGGGTTGTTCTCGGTGATGGCGTTGGCGATCGCCTGCATCACCATCGTCTTTCCCGCCTTGGGCGGGGAGACGATGAGACCACGCTGACCCTTGCCGATGGGTGCGACCAGGTCGATGATGCGTGTGGTCAACACGTTCGGCTCGGTCTCCAACCGCAGGCGCTCCTGCGGGTAGAGCGGGACCAGCTTGGAAAATTCCTGGCGCTTCTTGGCCTGGTCCGTGGACATACCGTTCACCGAGTCCAACCGCACCAGGGCGTTGAACTTCTCGCGACGCTCACCCTCGCGGGGCTGGCGGACCGCGCCGATGATGTGGTCGCCCTTGCGCAGGCTGTGCTTGCGAACCTGGGCGAGAGAGACGTAGACGTCGCTCTGGCCGGGCAGGTAACCGGTGGTGCGCACGAAGGCGTAGTTGTCCAGGATGTCGAGGATCCCGGCAACCGGCAGAAGGACGTCGTCCTCGGCGATCACCGGTTCGGCCTCCTGGCCTCCTCGCCTACGGTCACGGCGATCACGGCGCCGTCCCCGTCGGCGGCCGCCACCGGAATCGTCGTCGCCGTCCCGGCTCTGGCTCTGGCCGCCCCCGCCCTGTTGCTGATTGTTGTGCTGGTCGTCGCCGCCACCACCGCCGCCGCCACCGCCGCCGCGGTTGCGGTTACGTCGATTACGCTGGCGTTCTCGCCCCTGTCCGGGGCGGTTTCCGTCCCGGCTGTCGGAGGTGGCGGAAGTGTTCTTCTGGGGGGTGCTCGATGTCTTCGTCACGCTGCTCGCGGAGGTAGATGAGTCGGCGCCGTCCACAGACCGGGATTGGTCGCCGGATTCGTCCCCGCGTTTGCGGGACGAGCGACGCTCACGGGAGGGTGTGTCACCCTTTCCTTCCCCGGTCTGGGCCACGGCCTGGTCCGACGGCTGGTCACCCGAGCGCTTCTCCTTTGCGCCCTGGGCGTCGTCCGAGGCCGCCTTCTCGGGGGCCTTGGTCTTGGAAGCACCGTCAGTGCCCCCGACCTTACCGGCCTTGGGTTCCGAGTCTGTTTTCTTTGTTGTTCCGGCCTTCACGGGGCCCTCGACGGGGCCGCCTTGTTTGGCCTCGATCGCGGCGATGACGTCGCTCTTGCGCATACGCCCCGTACCGGTGATGCCCAGGCTCGATGCGAGTTTTTGAAGCTCGGGGAGCTTCAGAGCCGCGAGCCCGGTTCCGCGCGTCGCCGCGCGGGACCGCGACGAAGGTGCGCTCTTTGGCGTTGCCTCGCCGGTCTCCGCTCCGGAAGCGTCGGTGGTGGCTTTGTTGTCGACCGCCGCGTCCGTGTGGAGTTCGGTGGTATCGCTCACTAAGGGTCCTTCCCAAGGAGCGGGCTTCGGCCGTCAGCATGTTGCTGGGTCGGCCGGCCCGGTGGTGCGAACCGGCAGGGGCCGGGTAGGGCTTCCCCCACGTGGATGTCGGAAACCGGCGATGAGACGGTCCCCTACCCCATCGCGGCGGGCTCTGGGTACAGCCGGACGTCGGGGCAGTTGGCATGGATGGTGATGCCTGTCGACCGTACTGATCCGTTCATCCGAGGAAGAACGGAAGCCAAGAGAAGCTCGGCACGGTCCCAGGGATCCGCAGACTCGCCACGTCGGCCGCCGCTTCCGAGCGGTCACAGGAATGGACCGCCGGAGTATGGGACGCGAAAGCCGCTGTGGCGGATGAGCACAAGCCCCACAACGGGGCATCTGGTGCCTCACCAAGCCTAACATCACCAGAGGCCACGGCTATTCCTCAACACAGGTGTCACGAATGGGGATACGGGGTCCGCACCCCCGCCGGATCGGCGTGCAGGGGGTGTATACCCCAATCACTACCCGTCCTCCGGCGGATCAAATCTATCTGCCGGATGATTTCCGGTGAACGCGGGTCCGCCGCGCCGGTCGTGGTCGAACACAGCACCAATACTGTGGGACCTGCACCGGAGACCACGGCAGGCAACCTCGCGTGTTCTCGTAAGTCGTGGACCAGTTCCAGGGTAGGCGGCATCGCCGGTGCACGAAAGGCCTCGTGCAGTCGATCATGGGTCGCTTCGTACAGGGCCTCGGGATGGCCACAAACGGCCGCGGTCATGAGCGCTGCACGGCCCGCGTTGAAGGATGCGTCCCCGTGGTCGACGGTTTCGGGGAGCAGTCCTCGGGCCCGCTCGGTGGACATGGTCCAACCGGGCACACACAGCACCGGCAGGATCCTTTCGTCCACGGGCAGGGAGAGCACACCCCAGCGACCGTTCTCCCTATAGGCGATCGTGTAACCACCGAACACGCACGGGGCGACGTTGTCCGGGTGTCCCTCCATGTCGGCCGCGATCTGGTAGATCCAGTCCCGGTCCGGGCCTCCGTCGGGACCGGTGCGTCCCATCAGTGCGGCGGCCGCAGCGATCCCCCCGACGATCGCGGAGGAGGAGGAACCGAGCCCTCGGGCGTGCGGTACGCGGTTGACACAGCTCAGGTCGAGTCCGGGGAGTTTTTCCCCGGCCCGTTCACACGCCTCGCGCATCGCACGGACCACGAGATGGTTGTCGTCGAGCGGTACGCCGTCGGCCCCTTCCCCCTCACACCGGACGGTGAGCAGATCGTCGTCACGCAAGGCGACCTCGAACTCGTTGTGCAGGTTCAGAGCCAGACCCAGCGTGTCGAAACCCGGGCCGAGGTTGGCGCTGGTGGCCGGGGCTCGCACTGTCACCTGTGAGGGACGCGGTGAGGTCATCGTGGGCTTTTCTCCTCGCGGGCCGCCGTGTACTGCTCGCGATGGTCGAGGATGGCCCGAGGCCGGTCGGAAAGACCCCGGGAAAGTGGGTGTCAGGCCAGGTCGAGTGCTTCGGCCGCGGCCAGGGCGTCGACGGGCACCATGGTGGCGGAGGGGGCACCGGCCAGTGCCCAGTCGGGGTCCTTGAGGCCGTTACCGGTGACGGTGCACACCACACGGCTGCCGCGTGGTACCTGCCCCGCCTCGGCCGCCTGGAGCAGGCCCGCCACGCTCGCCGCCGAGGCCAGCTCCACGAACACACCCTCTTCGGCGGCCAAGATCTTGTAGGCAGCCATGATCTGGCGGTCGGTGACCTTGTCGATGAGGCCACCGGAGTCGTTCCGGGCCTGCTCGGCGAGCTTCCAGGAGGCCGGGTTGCCGATCCGGATCGCGGTGGCGATGGTGCTCGGGGCGGTGACCGGCTCACCCTTGACGATGGGGGCGGCACCACTGGCCTGGAAGCCGAGCAT
>DXDP01000051.1 GCA_019115445.1 Candidatus Nocardiopsis merdipullorum | reverse complement strand
AACGGCCACATGGCCGTCGATGACATCTCCCGTACCGCTCCGGGCCAAGAGCGCTCCAACCCGCCGTGCTGCTCGCATGTCCAACGGGTGCGGCTGGAATGCCTTGCCTTGAGGAGTCGAGCGAGAATCTGCTGACGGGGGTCGTCCCGCCATACCTGCGCCACCACACCGGTGGGCACATGTGCGACGGCGCCGGCCCTGTAAAGAAGCTCTTGGACCTCGTACGCCCTGGGGTTCCTACGTTCCAGGGCGATGAGAAAGCCCGAGTCCAGCACGATTTCTTTCATGCCGAGGACTTTACGCGGCAGCGAACGCGTCGCCCTCGGAATCGTTGAACTCGTCCTCCTCATCCAGCCCCAACGCCTGGCGAGCCCACTGCTTGTCCTCAGATGAAACCGTTCCTACCTGCGATTTCATCTCGTCGAGGGCTTCTCGGACAGCTGCCCAGTCCGGTGCCTTCTCGGCCAATTCGGTGAAGTACGCCGAGACGGAACCGGCCTGTCCGGATTCCACCGCGCGCTGCGCCTTGGCCACGATCTCCTCCGGAACACTGATGGTGACACGACTGTTTGTCATACTCCGATCATACTCTGCGCATACTTTTCTGTCCGGGAAAGTCCTGGCCCTATACCAACGGCAGGTTCGGACGCAGGATGCTCGGTGCGACGCCATCACTCGCCTCTGCGGCCCGGAGGCGTTCCTCCGGTACCTCGCCGTAGAGCGTGGTGCGCTGACGCACCGGGCGTCCGGTCGGCTCCACCAGGGCACGGATGTCACTGACGGTCTTGTACGAGCCCTCGGAAGAACCCGCCATCCGGCTGATGGTCTCCTCCATCAGGGTGCCTCCCACGTCGTTGACGCCGCCCGCCAACAGCAGTCGACACGTGTCCTCGGCGAGTTTGACCCAGGAGCACTGGATGTTGTCCACCGCCCCGTGCAAAAGCAACCGGGCCAGAGCATGCACCGCCCGGTTCTCCTGGACGGTCGGTCCCGTACGGGCCAGACCCGCCAGGTAGATGGGTGCACTGGTGTGCACGAACGGCAACAGGACGAACTCGGTGAAGCCCGGCCGCCCGTTGCGTTCGAAGGACCGCTCCTGCAAAGAACGGATGAGCTTGATGTGCGACACCCAGTGGTGCGGGGAATCCACGTGTCCGTACATCATCGTGGACGTGGTCGACATGCCCAGGTCGTGTGCGGTGGTGACCACATCGATCCAGTCCCGTGCGGGAAGCTTGCCCTTGGTGAGGATCCACCGGACCTCGTCGTCCAAGATCTCGGCGGCCGTTCCCGGCAGTGAACCCAGACCGCTGTCACGTGCCCGGACCAACCATTCCCGTACAGGAAGGTTCGTACGGGAGGCCCCGTTGACGACCTCCATCGGGCTGAAGGCGTGTACGTGGATGTCCGGGACACGCTCTTGCACGGCGGCGGCGATGTCGAAGTACGCGGTCCCGGGCAGGTCCGGGTGGATACCCCCCTGCATGCACACTTCCGTCGCACCGGCCTGCCACGCCTCCTCGGCACGGTCGGCCACCTGGTCGAGGGAGAGCGTGTAGGCGTCGGCATCGGTACGGCGCTGCGCGAACGCGCAGAATCGGCAGCCCGTGTAACAGACGTTGGTGAAGTTGATGTTGCGGGTCACGACGTAGGTGACGTCGTCGCCGACCGTGTCCTGCCGTACCCGATCGGCCAGATCGGCCAGGGACTCCAGTTCGGGGCCGTCGGCGTGCAGCAGAGCAAGTGCTTGGTCATCACTCAGTCCGGCCGGGTCGGCCTCGGCGCTGCGCAGGGCAGCTGCCACTTCCGGATCGAAGCGACGCGGTACCGCGCCCTGGCGGTCCACCCCTGAGCGCAACTCGTCCCAGTCCCCGTAGACGGCGTCGAAGTCACCGCGGCGTTCCCCCGTACGGCCCTCGGAGTCGATACCCGTGTGCAGGTCGGTACGGCCCGAGGAGACCAGGACCGCCTCCGGTTCCTGCCAGGGACGACCCACCACCGGTGCGTCCTCCACGGCCAGTCCGGTCTCGGGTTCGGCGAGTGCGGCCACGTGCCCGGACACCCGTGGGTCCAGCCAGGGTTCTCCTGCGCGCACGTACTCGGGGTAGATGGTCAGCCGCTCCCGCAGGGTGAAGCCGTGGTCGGCACAGCGTGTGGCCAGATCGTCGATCTGTGGCCAGGGGCGCTCCGGGTTGACGTGATCGGGGGTCAACGGGGAAACCCCTCCCCAGTCGTCGATACCGGCCCGCAGCATCAGGGCGAACTCGTCCCGCCCTCCGTGTTCACCACCGATGAGGTTGGGTGGTGCCTGGATGTGTGCCTTGGGTCCCATGATCAATCGGGTGACCGCGATCGCCGCGGCCATCTCCTCGATCTCGGCGTCGGGTCGGTGCATCATCGCTGTTGCGGGTTTGGCCCGGAAGTTCTGCACGATGACTTCCTGGATTCCGCCGTAGCGCCGCGCCGCCCCGCGCATCGCAAAGATCGACTCGGCGCGCTCGGTGTGGTTCTCACCGATACCGAGGAGGATTCCCGTGGTGAAGGGGACGCTGGATCGGCCTGCGTCCTCCAGCACCCGCAGTCGTACGGCCGGGTCCTTGTCCGGGCTGCCGTAGTGTGCTTGTCCCTTCTCGGTGAACAGGCGGGTGGAGGTGGTCTCCAGCATCATCCCCATCGACGGGGCGACCGGTTTGAGGCGTTGGAAGTCGGACCAGGTGAGCACACCCGGATTCAGGTGCGGCAGCAGACCGGTCTCCTCCAACACCATGACGGCCATGGCCCGTACGTAGGAGAGCGTGTCGTCGTAGCCGCGCTCGTCGAGCCACTCGGCGGCCTGACTCCACCGGTCCTCGGGGCGATCCCCGAGGGTGAAGAGGGCCTCCTTGCACCCCATGTCCGCCCCTTGTCGAGCGATCTCCAAAACCTCGTCCGGGGACAGGAAGGGAGATTCCAGGCGTCCGGGTACCGTGGCGAACGTGCAGTAATGGCAACGGTCCCGACACAGCCGGGTCAGGGGGATGAAGACCTTGCGACTGTAGGTGACCACCCCCGGGCGGCCGTGGGCCTCCAGGCCCGCGTCGCGTACCCGACTCGCGTGATCGAGCAGGGTCTGCAGGTCCTCACCCTGTGCGTGCAGAAGGACTTCGGCCTCGGTCACGTCGAGGCTCTTGCCGTCCCGCGCCCGGGCCAAGGCCCGACGCATGGCTGTGGGGGATGGAGAAGCGTCAGCATCATGGTCGTTCACACCACTCATATGCGCACCCTACGCGTCGTGTCTTTCCAGTTCGTGCACGCACCTCCGTTTTTCGACAATCAGCAGCGGGACTGCGTTGTCGGCAAGGACGGTGGTGGGTGGTGGCCGGGCTAGGGTCTGCACGTGGAGAACGAAGCGGAGGAGGACAAGGGAGCGGCGGAAAAGCTCCGCCTCGTCCTGGTACGGCTCCGACACAGCCGGTGGGTACGTCTGGTGCTGCTGCTCATGGTGTGTGCCTGTGCGATCCCGGTCCTGCGGGCGCACTGGGTCGAGGCCCGCGAGGCCGTCGTCGCACTTCCCGTGTGGGTGCTTCCCGTGGCGGTGATCGCGGGGATGTGCGGGCTGTCTGCTCAGATGCTCGGTTGGCGTGCGCTTCTGTCCGGCCTGGGGTCATCGCTGCCGTACCGGGTCGCGGCACGGGTGATGTTCGTCAGCCAGCTGGGCAAGTACCTGCCCGGGTCGGTGTGGGCCTTCGTCGCCCAGGTGGAGCTGGCCCGTGACCAGAAGGTACCGCGTTCACGTGGGGCGGCCGCGACCCTTCTGGCAGTGGCGGTGACGGTCGCGACGGGTCTTGCCGTGGCTGCTTCGGCTCTTCCGGTGTCCTCGGTCGATGCGGCGCGCCGCTGGTGGTGGGCTCTGCTCCTGGCACCGCTGTCGTTGGCCGCGTTGCACCCACGTGTTGTCGGGTGGGGCATCCGGGTCGTCGGGCGTCCCTTCGCCCGCTTCCGGGAGGTGGCCGAAGCGGGGCCGCTCCACATCGGCGGTCGGGCGATCACGGCGGCCGTGGGTTGGAGTCTGTTGGCCTGGGTGCCCCTGGGACTGCACGTGTGGGTGCTGACCTGCTCCGTGGGCGGTGATCCGGTGAGTTCCCTCGGCCCTGCGGTGGGAGCCTACGCCTTGGCGTGGACCCTGGGGTTGTTGGTGATCTTTGCTCCTGCAGGGATCGGCGTGCGCGAGGTGGTCCTGGTGGTGGCCCTGGCGCCGGTCGTGGACGCGGGTGCCGCCCTCGTGGTGGCTGTGCTGTCCAGGTTGGTGATGACCCTTGCGGATCTGGCCTGGGCGGGCGTCGCTCTGGGGCTGTCCCGACCCGCTCGGCCTCGGTGAGGCGCACCGATCCCTCACTCGGCCAAGGAGAGGAGCCGTTCGGTGTAGGACCGCCAGTGGGGTTCGGGGTCGACCGGACGGACGGCGGAGCGCAGACGTTCAGGGGTGTTCGGGGTGTAGAACTCCTTGAGTGCACGCGCCAGATCGGCCTCGTCACCCGGTTTGCAGAGCAGACCGTCCACCCCTTCCCTCACGTGGTCGGGCAAAGTGCCCGCCCTGGTCGCCACGACGGGTGTTCCGTGTTCGTGGGCCAGCCACACGTTCTGGGTGGCGGTCGCGGTGCGGTAGGGCAGGACGACGGCGTCGGCCGAGGCGAACAGTGCGGGCAACTCGTGGGCGGGCACGTAGTCGTCGCGGAACCGTACCCGGTCGGCCAACCCCAGTTCGGCGGTGAGCGTGTCGAGTTCTTCGGTGCCGCCCCAGAACTCCCCCGCCACGGTCAGGGAGACGTCGTCGGGTGCCCCGTCGGCGAGTGCTCGCAGCAACAGGTCCACCCCCTTGTAGGGGCGGACGATCCCCAGGAAGAGCAGGTGACGTCGTTCCCCGGGGACGCCTTCGGTGGGTCCCCCGGTGTCGGGCAGGTGTGGGGGCATCGGAGCCGTCACCGGCGGGCGCTTTCCGGCACCGAGCAGTCCTTGGGCCAGACGGCTCTGTTCCGGGCCATGGGTCAGGACCCCGTCGGCCCGGCGCAACAGGGCCCGGGTGAGGGAGACGTCCACGGCACGGCGTTCGTGCGGAAGCACGTTGTGGCACAGGGCCACCACTTGGGTATCGCTTCGACCGGAACGCACCCCGGCCGACAGTCCCAGGTACGCGGGGATCTGGACCGGGGAGAAGAGGGTGAGTACCACCAGGTCGACCTCTCGGGCCAGGCGGCGTCCGGTACGCCACCATCCGTCCGGCCGGTACCAGGCCAGGTGATGCCGGGTTCCGGGGAAGGGTTCCCCCTCGGGGTCGGTGATGGTCTGCTGCCCGGGGTACAGGAACGCCGGGTACTGGGCACGCCACGACTCGATCACGGTGGTGTGCCCCAGGGTGTTCAACCGGTGCGCCAGTTCAGTGGTGTGTCGGGCCCCTCCCCCCTTGTAGGGGTGGGCCGGTCCGACCAGGGCGATTCTCACGTGTGCTCCCGTGACCGTACGATCAGGTCCGCCAGGAGCGCGATCGCCGCGATGATCAGTCCGGTCATGAGGATCATGACGGTGTTGTTGGGCATGTAGAACGGGGTGCGTACCTGGTCGAAGACGAATTTACCCGTGCCAAGACCCAGCAGTGCCAGTGCGGGCGGCATGAGGACCTTCAACGGGTGGAAGTACATGACCATCCGCAGCACCTGGAGGATGTACCGGTAGGCGTCCCGGACGAAGCGGAACTTCGACACCCCCGCGCGGGTGGCGTACTCGATGGGCACGTACCGGATGGGGTGCTGGTTGGACAGGAAAGCCAGCGTGATCGTGGTGACACAGGAAAAACCTGGTGGCAACAGGCGCAGGTAGGGAAGCGCCACATCACGGCGGAACACCCGCAGTCCCGAGTTGAGGTCGGGGATACGGGTGTTGGTGAGTTTCTCGGCGATCTTCCGGATCGTCCATTTGGCGGGTATCCGCAGTGCCTTGTGGCTTCCTTTCTCCTGTGTGCGTGCGCCCACGATCTGGTCGGTCTCCGGATCGTCCTCGAGCATCGCGACGAGCTCGGGGATGCGCTCGTTGGGGTAGCTCATGTCCGCGTCGGTCCACACCACGAACTCACCGCGTGCACGCCGGGTGCCGATACGGCGTACGGTGCCCGCGCCGCCGTTGTGCCGGAAGGCGATCACCCGCATGTGTGGATAGAGCCCCTGGACGTCTCGGAGACGTTCCAGGGTGGTGTCGGTGGAGGCGTCGTCCACGGCGAGCAGTTCGTACCCGTAACCGGAGCCGGCCATCGCCGAGCAGATCCGCTTGACCTCGTCGACGACGTGCTCCTCCTCGTTGTAGCAGGGCAGCACGATACTGACCCGCACAGGAAGTTCCACGGGTGCGTCGAAGGTCCGGTCGTAGACGTCGTCGGTGTGGTTCATGGGTTCTTTCGGTCAGCGCGATGGGTTCGGTGCTTCTGCACGGTCGGGCGGGCGCGGATTCAGACCCGGGGCGGAACGACGGCGACCCACACGCTCTCGTTGAAGTACCTGTGCCCCGTGGGCGGTCTCATGAGGGTACTGGGGTCCATCTCGGCGTCGACGTGGAACGGCCGCTGAGGTTCGACGTCGGTGAACAGGGCGAGCTGCTGCCACTCCGGGGCGGCGAGTACGGCGGTGCGTCCACGGTCATGGATCTCCGAAACGACACGGTCCACGGACTGTTCGGTGGGTTCGTCCAGGGACGCGGTCGGCAAACCGCACACGTTCCGGAACAGCGGCATGTAACCGCTCGCCATACCGGGGTCCACCACGACGACCGATCCGTCGGACGGTAGTGATCCACAGAGCCGATGTGTGGCCTCCACGGTTCCCACATCCTGTCGATACCCCATGATCCCTTGCGCGGAGACAGCGATGGTCGGGCCGAGCATGGCCAGCGCCGCGCTCGCAGCGACCACGGCGGGCAGGCTCCCTGTCGGCGGTCTCTTCCCGACACGGGCCCCGTCCGCGCAGTACCGGGTGAGCCGAGCCACGAACCACACCGCGAACAGGATGAACGCGGGAATCACGAGCACGACAAGACGCCTGCTGGCCCATGGATGGTCCGGGGTGATCGCCGGGCGCAGCAGGGTGGTGATCACCGTCCAGGTCAACAGCATCGCGGGCAGCAACCATTGCGGGGAGCGTCGCAGGGCCAGGCGCCACATCACCATCGCCGCCCCGAGGGATGCAAAGAGGATGGTTCCGAGCCCCACGTACCAGCCCACCCAGTACAGGCTCTGGTCGTAGTAGGTACGGCTGCCCTCGATGGGGCGGATGCCCTCCCACTCCTGGACGGCCGCGACCCACTGATCGGTGAAATCGCTGCCGTGACCGTAGTCGGGCCACAGCAGCGGCCGAACCGCCAAACCCACCATGACGAGCAGGACAAGGCCCGCCGCCGCGTACGGCAACCATCGAACCCGCTCCACCCGTGGGATGCCGTGCCGCCAGAGCAGGGCGGTGGCCACCACCGTGCCGACAAGGACCGCCCCGGCGATGGCCAGGAGCGGAACCAGCGAGTCGGACAGGTACTCCAGGTACGGGTACGAAAGCCCGTACCCCGCGTGGAGCCCCAGGGCGACACCGACCGTGAGTCCGCCCAGCATCGGCAGCGCCTGGCCACGCCGAGCGACCAGGAGCAGACCGAGGAACCCGACCACGGGAAGCAGATCCCGGATCACGTCGATCCGTGTCACCAGTGCCAGACCGAACACCAGGCCCGCCGTGGCCGCGAGGGTGTGGGACCGCGACCACCGGTCGGTGAGCTCGGGGCGCCGCAAGAGCGCGTCGAAGGCAAGGACGAGTCCACCGAGCAACAGGATCTGGGTGACCGGCTCGCTGTAGGTGAAGCGACTGACCCACTGTTGCGGAAGGCAGATCGCCAGGACCAGGGCGGCCAGGGGTGCCCAGCGGGCCCCGACCAGTCGGGCCGTCAACCCCGCGAAGGTGAGGATCCCCAGAGCACCCAGGATCGGGGTGGTCACGAGCATGCCGGTGAGTCCACCCAGCCAGTAACCGATCGTGGTGAGCAAAGGCGCCCCGGCCATGAACTGGGGCCAGATCACACCGTCCCGTTCGTAGTGCGCAAGACTCTGGTAGCTGAGGGAAGGGTCGTCACCCGCGATGAGTTCACGCCCTTGGGGGATCGGCAGGTGGCCGTTCTCGGCGATCCACGCCGTGTACATGGCGTAGGAGGCCGGATCGCGTCGGATCACCAGTGCCTCGGCGTGGTAGGCGATCTGGACGATCGCGAAAGCCACCGTGATGACCAGGACGAGTACCACGGGCCACCAGGGCGTGTCCTCATCGTTCGGGTCCGGAATGAGTCTGGGGATCAGCACGCACGCGGTGATCACCGCCGGTGCACCCAGGGTCACCGCCCACACAGGTGTGAAGGTACCGAGTGCCAACAGTGGGTAGGTGACCAGGAGCCACGCAGAAACAGCGATCGCGGGGAGCGCGGTGACACGGGCGAGGAACCGTCCGGGAGACAAGCGCATGGGACAACTCTGGCAGTTCCCACGATCCGGCGCACATTCCCGTGGCCCACGGTCCGGTCCCACCGAGTCCACCCACACCGACCGGGCCACCGAGCCCGGTCTCACCGAACAACGCACCTAGAGTGGGGCCATGTCCGATTCCCCAGCAGCTCCTGCAACACCACGGGCCCCGGGCGAGGTATGGCGTGCCTTGGTCGCCGCCGATCCGGCCCGCCCCTGTGTGACGTCCTACGATGCCTCGGGCGGGCGGGTGGAACTGTCCCGCGCCACCGTCGACAACTGGGTGTCCAAGACATCGAACATGCTGATCGACGGCCTCGGGGCACAACCCGGTGACCGCGTCGCCATCGCGCTTCCCCTGCACTGGCAGTCGCTGGCGTGGCTGTTGGCGTGCTGGTCGGTGGGGGCCGTGGCCTGCCCCGGCGCGCCGGGGCAGGTGCCCCCGGACACCCAATTCGCGGTGGCCGACGTCGACCGTCTGGATGCCGCGCTGGACAGCGGGGCCGAGGAGGTCGTGGGTACGTCCCTGCACCCACTCGGCCTGCCCTTGTCCGACGCACCCCCGATGGTCACGGACTACACCGTGGAGGTGCGCAGCCACGGTGACCATTTCTCGCCCTACCCGGTGGACCCGACCGAGCCGGCTCTGGAGACCGACCGGACCCATGACGGCGCCGGGCTGGTCACCGCCGGACACGAGCGGGCCCGTGCCTGGCGGTTGGCGGAAACCGACCGGGTGGCCGTCCTGGCCGACCCCGAGGCACCGCTCACCGTCCTGGGCGAGGATCTGTCGGCGCTGTGGGCCGTACTGGTCACGGGCAGTCCCCTGGTGCTGAGCCCGTACGACACCGACGCTCTCAGCGGGCGGTTGTCGACGGAACGGGTGACCACGGCCCTGGCGACCGACGACGTCTCCGTTCCGGAAGGGGTGCGTCCCCTGTCCTGAACGCCCTGCACCACAGCGGTGACCGGTCGATGGCGGCGATGGTGGTCGCGCCCGGACGGGGTGCGTCCACCGCCAAGACCTCGAGGTCGGTCGCCCTCATTCCTTGTAGTAGGCGTCCAGGGCTCGACCTTCGCGTGTCTCCTCGTCGTAGGTGTACACCTCGCGGCCGCCCACGAACACACGAAGAGCACGGTTCATGACATCCAGCGGGTCACCCGACCAGAGGACCACGTCGCCGTCCATACCCGGACGCAGCGCACCCACCCGGTCGTCCAGGCCCATGATCTCCGCCGGGTTGAGGGTGATGGCCCGGATCGCGGCATCTCTGTCCAGGCCTTCCTTCACACACAGGGTGGCCTGGTGGACGAGGAACTCGATCGGGACGACCGGGTGATCGGTGGTGAGCGCGATCTTGGCCCCGGCCCGGTGCAGGATGCCCGGATTGGCCAGGGTGCGGTTCTGCACCTCCAGTTTGGAACGGCTGGTCATCAACGGGCCGATGACGACGGGGATCCCACGCTCGGCGATCTCGTCGGCGAGCAGGTGCCCCTCGGTGGTGTGGTTGATGACGAGTCGGTAACCGAACTCGTCGGCCAGCCGGATGGCCGTGTGGATGTCGTCGGCCCGGTGCGTGTGCTGAGACCACGGGATCTCCCCGTCCAGGACCCGCACCAACACCTCCGAGGTGTTGTCCCGGGTGAAGGGTGTGCCCTCGGCCGCCGCGTGGTCCCGCTTGGCCTTGTAGTCCTGCGCCTTGGTGAAGGCATCCCGGATGACCGCCGCCACACCCTGGCGGGTCGACGGCAGGGTGTCCTTGTTGCCGTAGACGCGTTTGGGGTTCTCGCCCAGGGCGCTCTTGACACTGGCGGGCTCCTTGAGGAGCCGGTCCTTCATGCTGCGGCCCCAGTTCTTGATCGCCACCGTCTGTCCGCCGATGGGGTTCCCCGAGCCCGGCTTGATGACGGAACTGGTCACCCCACCCATCAGAGCATCGACGAACCCCTGGTCACCGGGGTTGACGGCGTCCAAGGCGCGCATGCGTGCCCCGTTGGGGTCGGTCATCTCGTTGGTGTCGTCCCCGGCCCATCCCACGCTCTCCTCGTGGACACCGATGTGCCCGTGGGCCTCGACGAAACCCGGGAGCACCCACTGCCCCGAGGCGTCGACGATCTCGGCACCCTCGGGAACGGTGACTTCGGTGGCGGCTCCGACCGCGGTGATCTTGCCGTCGGAGATGAGGACCGTTCCGCCGTCGATGGGATCCCCGTCGACGGGGACGACGTATCCGGATGTGATTGCGATATCCATGGCGGGAAACTAACTCATCGGGGGTGACACACCAAAGTGATCCGGGACGCGGGCACGTACGCGCCGCCGTGCAAGGACCTCACCTCGTCGACCGGCGCTCGGTCAACAGGGGCGAGTCCGGGTTCAGCTCCACCCCCACGCCCTCGATCGCGTCCCGCACCATGGTGCAGTGCCGTACCTGTTCCGTGTCGGCGGTCAGATCACCGTCCTCGGTGGCGAACGCGTACACCATGCTGGGGCGGTCGGCGAACTCCATGACCCGGAAGGCACCACCCAGGCCGGGGTGATGTGGGGTCTCCTCGGGGATCACACTCACCGTCACGATCCCCGCCTCGATGAGGTCGGCGATGAAGTCCCGCTGGGCATTGAGGACCTCGGCCCCGCCCTGCGGGCGCCGAAGTACGGACTCGTTGAGGACCGTACGCAACTCAGGACCTTCCGGACCGGTCATCGCCGCGCGGTGGTCCATCTCGTCCTCCACCAGCACCTCGACCTCTTCCGGTTCCAATTGGGGATACCGAGGACGAATCACCGCGCGGGAGTACTCACGGGTTCTCAGGAAGACCGGGACCGCCACGGGTTGGTGTTCCCACAACCTCACCGAGTGCGTACCCAGTTCCCGCATGTCCCCGAACTCGTTGGGGAAGGCCTCGGCCTGCAGGGTGACCGCCCAGGCCTCCACCAGTCGATGTTCGGCCCCCAAAGCGTTGTCCACCCGTTCGACGAGCGAACGGGCCGGCCGGCAGTGGGCGTCCTCCACCTCACGAAGCTTGTCGTCGGTCACCCCGACCGACCGGGCCAACTCGGAGCGTGAAAGACCTTGGTCCGACCTGGCGCGCAGCATGCGCGCGCCGAAGGGTAGCCACATCGCAGACGGCAACGCAGTGTTCACTCCGCATCCTTTCCCGTCGGCTGTCCGACACCCCGTGACGTACCCTCTATGGCGATGGCCCGATCACTGTGATTCGACCTTCTCCCGTGCCGCCACACCCGGTCAAGCGCCCGGGTGCGTACGGCGATCCGTGATCCATGCGGCCACCTGGGAAGACACCGCCCACGGTCCGAGCGATCCCCCTCCCCGATTGGACAGTCTCGTTGGTCCACCTCGCCCTCCTTCTCGTCGTCGCGTCCCTCGCCTTCTGGCTGTATGTACTGTTCGACACCATTGGGTCCGACGCCGGGTCCGTGCGGCTGTTTCCCAAACCCGTGTGGGTCTTCGTGGTGTTGTTGCTGCCCAAGGTCGGGGCGATGCTCTGGTTCCTGCTGGGTCGGCCGCCCCGGGAGGCCCTCACCGCGTCCGTCCCCTCGGGCCGGCAGTCGACCTTTCCCGACCACGACCACTCGCACCGGGCCCGTGCCACCACCCGGGAAGAGGAGGAGGACTTCCTCCGCCGGTGCCGTGAACGGGCCGAGGAGCAGCGGCGCAGGGCGCGGGAGATCCAGGCACAGGAGGAACGCGAACACCGTGGGCAAGAGCCTCGTGACGAACGGTCGAAACCCGACGAGTCCTCCGGCTGACCCCCGGGACCCATGGCACCTTCGGTGGGCCGAGCCCAGTAACCTGTGTGCCGCCCAGCCGCGAAACCTCATCCCGGAAGTGAACCGATGAAGCCCATCACCCTGTCGGCCGCCGCCCTTTTGTCCTGCACCGTCCTGTTTGTAGCCACCGCGTGCGGTAACGACGAATCAACAGCCGGAACCGGCGATGAAGGGCAGGAAACCGAGAACGG
>DXDP01000531.1 GCA_019115445.1 Candidatus Nocardiopsis merdipullorum | reverse complement strand
CGGACGGCGAAGACGTCGATGCCCATGGCGTCGAGTCGGTTCCACCGTTCCTGGTACCCCTCGGGGACGTGTTCTGTTTCGTGCCCGCCGTTCTGTGTCCGAGTGGCCAGGCCGAAGACCGCATCGGGTTGTAGCGTGTGGAGCTCTTCCATCACCTGTTCGTTCCAGGTGTTGCAGGTTTCGAACAGTTCACCGTTTCGATATTGGGTCTCGGCGCTGAACTGGCAGGCGTTCTTGGTCATGGTGACCAGGTGCCAGCCGTGTCTTTCGGCGATCCTGTTGAGTGCCTGGAACCAGTGCCGGGCATGGGAACTGCCGGTCAGTACGATCGTGTAGTCGGAGTCGACATCCCCGAAGTCACAGACGACGAGGTGCTCGTCGTCGATGAGGGCGTTGCATTCGCGGGTCTGGTCGATGGTGTCACGCTGGACCGTGCTGGTGTCCGGGTAGACGGGCAGTGACGGCAGGGTGCCCGCCAGTTCCGGGCTCAGGTGTATGGCCGCACCGGGGTAGGCCAACGGGTTCGAGCTCAGCTCCGTGCGTAGTTCCCGGTCGCGCTCGATCACGTTGTTCCACGCCAACCCACCGACAAGGACGGGCACCACGAAGAGGACGCCCGCGGCCAGGGCCCACGAGGCGCCGTTGCGTGGCGCGTGTGCGGTGACACGACCGACCCCTCCGTCGACGAGTCGGCTCGTGGCGATCGCGGCCACGAACGAGATGCCCAGGACCAGGAAGCCACCGCTCGGCGTCGGGCGGACCTGGTCGGTGATCTCCAGGTGGAAGATGAGTATCGGCCAGTGCCAGAGAAAGAGTGTGTAGGCGTGTCCACCCAGCCGGGCGAGGGGGCGCAGACCCAGCAGACGGTTGGCGGACAGTCTGCCGGGTTCTTCGTCACCGGCACCCGCCACGATGATGAGCACGGCGGCAAGTGTTGGCCACAGGGACGTGTAGCCAGGAAAGTCTGCGTCGCCGATCACCATGCCGCAGCTGACCAGGGCGACAAGACCGACCCACCCGGCGATGTCGCGGAGGGCAGGGGGCAGACGCAGGTGGGAGATGACCAGTGCCAGTACACCGCCGAGGGCGAGTTCCCACAGGCGTGCGCCGGTGTCGAAGTAGGCCCACACGGGATCGTTCGTGGTGATCCACAGCGAGTAGGAGAACGAACCGGCAAGGACGGCACCCACGGCCACCAGCGCGGCGCGGCGTGTCGACAGGCCGAATCGGAACGCCACCAGAGCGGCGATCGTGATGAGGATCGGCCAGAGCAGGTAGAACTGTCCCTGGATGGCCAGGGACCAGAAGTGTTGTACGGGACTGGCCGAGGTGTTGTCGGCCATGTAGTCGACCGAACCAAGGGCAAGGTGCCAGTTGCCGTAGTACAGCGCGGAGGCCTGAACCTCGGCGATGATGTCGATCCATCGCGATCGTGGCAGGAACAGGTAGGTGCCCACGAGGACGGCACCGAGGACGACGGCCCCCGCGGGAAAGAGCCGCTTGACCAGCTTGGCGAGGAACGCCCCGTAGGCGATGCGTCCGTCACGTTCCATGGAACGCACCAGGGAACCGGTGATGAGGAACCCGGTGAGCAGGAGGAAGACGTCGACGCCGCCCGAGACCGTGCCGAACCAGATATGGTACACGGCGACGAGCAGAGCCGCGACCGCGCGTAGGCCTTCGATGTCGGCGCGGCGTTTGTTCCGGGGCCTATGGGTCACGGGTGTGGCGACCACATCGGTCACACGGCTCTGGGCAGGAGTGGACACAGATCAACTCCGGGCTCGAGGAGGAGAGAAGACGGGATACGGAGAAGACGGAGTACGCCGTGGGTGGTGTGGCGGCCGCAAGAGGGGCGGCCTGCACTTCCGAATGATCCCGCGTATTCAGTATTGGGCCCTCTCGAGAGTGCTCCTCCAGAAGTGTGGCCCCTGTTGCCAAGTCGAAATGGAATCTGTGTGAATGCGTAGCCTTGAGCTGGGTGAATGGGTGCCCTGCGTCACATTTTCAGTTGCTGGTTCTCCACTTTATGCGCACAGAACATACCGAATGGTATGCGCATGAGGAGAAAAGAAACCAGCTGATGGCCCGTGATGCTCCCGGGACCTTCCGGTGCTGAAGGGACCCGTGGGCGACATGGTGTCTTCGAAGACACCGGAAGGGGTGTAGCATGCCCGTCCTGACTTTCCTAGCGCAGTCAAAGCTGCCACAGTGTTCATGGGGAGTCGGGCAAGACGTGGGTATTCGTTCATCACCGGGCAACCCGAAAAACCACGCGTGAGTCTTCGGATGAACTCACCAGCCGCGTCCCCCACCGCCCCCCTGACAGGGGATGCCCTCGATCCACCTCGGTATGTCCATACCGGTCAGCATCCCCCGTAAGCCTTCAGGAAGCCCTGTGTTTGGAGCCCCGGGAATGCCTCATTTCACCCTCGACGACGTACGAGAACAGACATATAAATCACGTGACTCGTGGTGGACGGTCTGTCTGGTCGATCCACTCGCCTCGCGGCTGGTCAAGGGGACCGCGAACAAAACGTCCATCACCCCCAACCAACTGACGATCGGAGCACTCGTTCTCGGCCTTGCCGCGGCGGTGTGCTTCTTCCTCGCGGACTGGTACTGGTTGCTGGCCGGTGCCGTGCTCTTCCATCTGAGTTTCGTGCTCGACTGCATGGACGGCAAGGTCGCCCGTCTGAAGGGCAACGGGTCCGTGTTCGGCAGCTGGCTCGACTACGTGTTCGACCGTGTCCGTGTCCTGATCTGTGGTGTTGCGCTCATGGGCGGCCAGTTCGTCCAGACCGAGAACCCGATCTTCCTCTGGTTCGTCCTCGGGATCGTCTTCACCGACATGTTCCGGTACTTGAACTCGCCTCAGATGGCCAAGGTGCGGTCCGCGATGCGAAGACACATCACCCAGGCGATCCGTGAGGTCGAGGAAAACATGGAGCAGCAGGACACCAGCGGTGTCCGCAAGCTCGCCGCGGAGTTCGACATGGGGCCGGTGGGCGAGGAGGGCCTGGGCGAAGAGGACAACAAGGTCTCCATCGGTGAGGCGGAGCGGGTCAACACCCCTGCCGGGACCCCCGCCGAGGAAAGCTCCGAACAGGGGAAGGAACCGGCCACCGCCACAGCGGGACACAAGGCTCGACAGATCCTGAGCACCGCGCTCCAAAAAGGTTTCGACGAGCGTTTCCCCTGGTACCGACGCTTCCGTGATGCTCTGCGGGAAAACCGTGTTCGTCCGCACCTGTTCAGCGGGATCGAGTTCCAGATGGGTGTGTTCATCATCGCGCCGCTGGTCGGTATCTTCTCCACGACCGGCATGCTGGTGACGATCGCCTGTTCCGCGGTATTGATGTTCGCCTTCGAATTCTTGCTCATCTACAAGCTCTGGCTGTCCACGCGGGAATTTGCCAGGGTGACCCGCGACATCAACGCCACGCTCGCCAAGCTCGACCTCGACAACGCCGAAGATCGGACCTTGACCACGTGATCTCCTGGACCACGGGCTCGACCCGGTCTAGGAGTTCACCACGTCCGCCTTGATCCGGTTCTGCGACCCCGTGAAGGGGTCCGCCGGGATCGGGGCGGCCACGGTCCCCAACGGAAAGTCCCGAAGCCCTCGTTCGTACAGGTCGTCGACTGCCGCGGCGAAGCGGGTCTGTGCGTCCGGTTCGTCCGGGCCGAGCAGGTAGTGCTTGAGGATGTCGCGCCGCTCCGCCAGGGGGTCCTCGGAAGGGGCACGTGCAGCCGACAGGATGGTGTCCAAACCCGCAACCCCCGGCCGCAGCACATACCCCGCACCCGCCGACGGATACTGGCGGCGGAACTCCTCGTCGTCCAGATCCCACAGGTTGGTGACCGCGTACGGTTTGCCGCCGGCGATGAAGTCGGCGACCACGCTGGAGATGTCGCTGATCATCGCGTCCGCCTGGTTGAAGGCGGAGAACAACGACGGTAGGGAATCAGTGACGACGTGGTGACGCAGCGGCCCGGCGGAGGTCCAGTACAGGTCGTGCCAACGCCGGATCAGGGATCGGTGGGCGAGAATGTCCGCCTCGCTCAGGTGTTGTTCGGCCGCGTCGGCCCGGAAGTGGTCGATCTGCTTCCGCAACGACGCCAGTTCCTGCTCGGCCTCGTCGGGGACCGGCTCCAATGCTGCGTTGGCCTCCTCCACCAGTGCGATGATGCGTCGATGCGCGGCGGCCGCCCGAGGTGAGCGTTTGCCGAGCAAGGGGTGAGGCTTGTAGACGAGGCGGACCGGCTCCGGGTTCCTCAGGAGCCGCTCGACCAGCTCCAGGCCGACCGTGTCGGCGGAGGTCAGGTAGTTGTTGTCGTCCACGCCCTCCCAGGTCGGCGCGTAGATCACCGTGGGTACCGCACGTGCGTCGGGGCTGCGGGGCCCTTCCACCTCCACCAGTTGGGGACGCCCCACCT
>DXDP01000530.1 GCA_019115445.1 Candidatus Nocardiopsis merdipullorum | reverse complement strand
GATCCCCCAAAAACCGCAGAACACGGCCCATCCGAGCAGGCCCAGGGGGTAACCCATGATCAGCGCCGGAACGGCCCAGAGGACGAACGTGACGGCGGTGAAGATCCCCCAGACGGCCACCGGGTTCGTTCCGGTTTTTCGTTGAGTGGAAACGATGTCCTTCTCCGTCCGTTCCGTGTTGCCGGGGAGGTCGTCGACAAGGGTCTGCAGCTCCCCTTGCGTTGTGGCGCCGAAAACGGCACCGACCCTCCTCTCGTGCTCCTCCTGGTCCAACCTTCCTTCCTCGAAGGCTGTCCGCAAAGAGGCCGCGGTGTCCTCACGCTCCTTGTCCGAAGCGCGCTGTCGCCGCTCCGGGACATCCTGTGGCACGTATCGTCCTCCTTCTTATTTTTCATTGGACACGAGTGCTTCGGTGAGTCTGTCCACACGGTGGGTGGCTATGTCTCTCAGGAGCCGAAGGACACCGATCCGTCCGTCCCCGTGGTGGTGTATCAAGGAGGCGTTGTACAGCTCGCCCAACGCTTGGTCGAATTCGTTCGGTGTTCCGGAAAAACCCGCGAACAGGTCCGTCACCTGCAGGCCCCGTGGGTCCGACGACGTCAGTTCCAGGAAGATCCGCCGAGCCGTCCCACTCACGTCCTCATAACACCGGTACAGCTGCTCGCGCAGCGAGAACTCCGACTCCGACGCGGCCGAGAGCTGGTCCAAAGGAGAGGACTCCAACAGGGTCGCGAACTGCGACAGGGTCAGGTGTGGGGTGGACAGGTACTTGGCCCCGGCCAGCCGGAGAGCCCCGGGCAACCCACCGCAAACATCGCAGATCCGTTGCAGGGCCTCACGACACTTTCCTTCCGCCTCCTCCCCCAGGATCCGGGTGAGCAGCTGCACCGAGTGGTGGCGGCTCAGCGGAGGGACGGTGTGGGCCCGGGCCCCGTGGAACGCGATCAATCGGGGAAGGGCGTTACGGCTGGTGATGACGGTGCGGGATTCGGGGGAGCGGGGCAGGAAGGGAAGACAGTCGGCGGAGTTCTTGGCCCCGTCGATGACGACAAGGCACGGTCGGTCCGCCAGGGTGGCCCGCCAAGAGCGCAGGAGTCGTGCCTTGTGTTCTTCGGAATCGCCCGAGAAACGTTCCTGAGCCGGTGGCTCCACCCCGTTCTGGAGGAGGAGTTCACGCAGGACCTCCTCCTTCCCCCGAGGAACACCGTCGGGCCGAAGGAGCCGCACGACGTGGACACCCCCGGCGAATTCGTCCGTGCACTGACGCACGACCTGGAACGCGATCTCCGTCTTTCCCGCCGTGGGCGGGCCGGAGATGACCACGATCGGGATGTCCGGGCCCTTGATCTCGTCCACCAAGGACTCGGTGATCGGCCCCCTTCCGACGAAGTCCTGCGACAGCGGTAGATGGGGCACCGCTCTGTGCGTCTTCGACGCGCCGTGAGCCTCCTTGTCGGGAACACCGGGAGAAGGGTCGCCGGACCGGACCCCACGGACGGGGGCGGACTCTTCCAGGGGGAGCGGCCTTTGACCCGGAACGAGTTCGGCCTGTCGGAGTACCTCCATGTGCAGGCGCTGCAGACTCGCCCGGGGTTCGATCCCGAGTTCCCCCGTCAGGTAGGTGTGGACCTTGCGGTACTCGTTCAGTGCCTCGGTGGTCCGTCCGATTCGGTGGAGAGCCTCGATGAGCTGCTCCCAGTAGCGCTCACGCTCGGGTCTGTGCGTGATGGCCTGCCTGATCTGGGGTGCCAGGCCGTCGATGTCTCCCAACGACAGGTCGATGGTGAAGCGGCGCTCCAACACGTCGAACCACTGGTCGTTCAGCCTGGGGGTCTCCTCCCGGTGCAGCATGTCCGACGGGATGTTGGACAGGGCCGGGCCCTTCCACAGCTTCTCTGCCCGTTGAAGGGCCGAGCGCTCGTTCTCCATCGCCCCGGACGAGCGGTAGTGGGCGGCCTTGTCCAGGAGGCGTTGGAACACCAGGAGGTCGAGCGCGTCACTGTTGGGGGGAAAGGTGATGCGGTATCCCCGGGACATGGTGTCGATGGGGTCGGCCTCGCCGTCGTACTTACGGAGCAGACGCCGCAGGCGGAGGATGTACGTCGGCAGGGTCACGTCCGCGTTGGGAGGTGGATGCTCACCCCACAGCGCGTACTTCAGGTACTCCAGGGACACGAAGGAGTTGCACTTGAGGAGGAGACAGACAAGGATCGCACTCGGTTTGGTGGAGGGAAGGACGGCGTCCTCGCCGTCGGAGACGATGGTGGCGGGACCCAGTATTTCGAATCTGTATTTCATGTTGAGGGGACACCGTGCCTTGTGGGTGTGGGGGATTTGTGTCTTCGGATCTCACGCACAGTGACTTCTCGTAGTGCCTCCGTCGAGAAAACATGAGTGGCCGGGTTCGAGGGACCAGGCCCTCGATACGTTCTTCGTGCATGGAACGCCGATTCCTGCACCAGCTCGGACCACTGTGAACAGTGGTCCTTTTTCCGTGTCCTCTTCGTGCCCCTTCCGACAGGGCATGGGGCGGGACGGTGGAGCCGCCCCGCCCTCGGGGCGTGTGTCAGCAGGCACCACGCCCTTCGGTGGTGTCACAGAGCCCCTGACCATCGGTCCAGGACAAGGAGTCACGGGCGTTGCCGCCGAACGGGCGGGTGACGGTCACGTCCACGCTGTGACCGGAGTCCTG
>DXDP01000529.1 GCA_019115445.1 Candidatus Nocardiopsis merdipullorum | reverse complement strand
ATGGTTTGTGGAGAAAAGCTATGTGAACTGTGGCTTTCAGGCATTTTTTGCAGATGTCGAGCGCATGTGTGTGCGCTCGGCGCCCGGCCGGTCGCGGCTGTTTTCCGTGCTCTTCCGGGCCCGGGCGTTGTACTCCAATCGATGCCATTGAGAGGCAGAACCGTGGTGTTTAGAACGCTGATTACCTGTCCTGCGGTTTTGCGTGGTTTACTGGAATTTTGTCCTTGCTCACTTCCAGGATGCGAGAGCTCAGCCCCAGGGTGTGGCCCTGGTCACCTGCCGATTCGATCCTTCGGGAGAGCACAGAGCAAAAGACCGAATTGCCGACGTGTTGCACCTCACATATGTGTCCCTGGTGTCCGGACTGTTTCCTTTGTCCCTATCGGGGAGGACACGTGACGGGGTTTTGTGGTCAAAGACAGGTGGAGAAGCGCAAGGTGTGCTGTTCTGGAGTCAGCACACCCTTGTCCAGAGTGAGTGCAGGCGGCGGGACCCGTACGCCACACGTGGGTGATTGGAGTGACCGGATGGCTGAGGCGAGGCAACTCCGGGAGTACGTGCCCGCGGATGCCCCGGACGGTGCGACACCGGCCGCGCCGACACTGGAGGCCGGGGACCTGACGGGAGGTTCGACCGACCACACGGTGTGGAGTTGCGCGGGAAATCTGACCGCGGTGCGCTCCATCCGTGCTCGTGTACGCGAATTCCTCGGCCGCATGGGCCACGGGGCGGAGGCCCTGGACGATGCCGAACTCGCCGTGAGCGAGCTGGCGACCAATGCGCTGTTGCACTCACGTTCCGGCCAGACCGGTGGGGTGATGACCCTCTTTCTCCGCTCGGAGGGAACCCGTCTGCGTGTGGCCGTGTCCGATCAGGGCGAGCGTGAAGCCGAGGGTGAATATCCACGAGAAGACGGTGAGGACTTCGGCCGTGGCAAGCTCATCGTCGACAGCTGTGCCACACGCAGCGGAGAGTACTGGAGCGACACCACCCACGTGGCCTGGTTCGAGATCGACGAGACCGCCGACCTGTCCTGAGGTGCCCGGCCGGATCAGCGGCCCGATGCGGGCAGTGCGATTCGTACCGGCTCCGGATCGCAGCACACGGTCACCGGTCGTCCCTCCGGTGGTTCGCAGTCCCTACCCGTGACCACACACGCCCCCGTCCACAACGCCAACGCCACCAGAGCGACCCGGGTGGGCTCGTCCCCTCGCTCGTCGATGGCCACCACGTCCTGAGCGGTCAACTCCAGGCGAGTACGCAGCTCGGAAAAGCGTGCCATCAGATCGCTGTGCGGATACAAAGTCGTGAGGATCCCGTCGCCGGTCGACTCGTAGCCGAGGACACCGTTGTCGAACAGACCCCGTACCGGGCTGTAGCCGTTTCCGTCCGGGCTGGGCATCAACAGTTCCTCGAACGGAGTGGTCCCCAGCGCGTCACCGAACGCGATGATCTGACGGACGCGGGACCGTTCGGCGAGCTCGAGGGCGGTGCGGGAGAACTGGGCGTCCACCAGGAGCAGACGCGTGTCGGTCTCGCTGAGCACTGCGGCATGGCTCTCCGCGGAGGCGTCGGGATCCAGCAGCAGGGCTCGACCACCCACGGCCATCACCGTGAAGGTCGCCAGGAATCGATCGGGGCAGAGGGGGGCGAGCACCCCCACCACATCACCCAGGCACATACCGCGGTGACTGAGTCCCGCGGCGGCCCGCTCCACCGTCGCCGCGAACATCAGTGCGTCCACCCGACGGTTACGGCCACGGATCGTGCCTCCACGGATGGGACGCAGCTTGAGGCGCTCACACAGTCCGCCGGTCAATGATCCGATCGGGTCATCTCTACGCGGCAGGTGCCGGCCAGATCGTCCGGTCCCAGAAGACAGCCCTGTCCCCATGCAATCCCCCTCTTCGCCTCCATCTTCGTGGGGCCTGCCGGCCGGGTTCGTCACGCCCCCTCCACGTGACGAACCCGGCAGCACCACACCGGTGATGTGAGAAGCGTCCCTCCCCGGACGCGTTTGGTACCGGTGCTGTTCCCCACCGGCTTCAGGACGTGTGTCCCTGGCCGACGGCCCACCGTGGCACCCGATGTTCGGGGCGGGACTCGGCGGCCGGTTCCGGAGCTCACGCTTGTCCGGACAGTGCGGTGAACGTGGTGCCCCATGAGAAGAAGCTTAGCGCGTTCACGGCCATGTGCACATGCATGTTGCCATGCAGATGCATATGTAGTTTCCGTGGGAGAGGTGACTACACACCCCATGACGGGGGCGAGCAACGTGTGGCCACAGATCAGGAGGCCGACTCGTGCTGGGTGATCCACGCCGCGATCTGGGCCCGGGAGTTGAACCCCATCTTGCGGTTGATGTTGGCCACGTGCCGCGCCGCGGTGGCGGGGGCGATGAACAAGGCTCGGGCGATCTCGGGGTTGCTCTTGCCACTGCTGACGAGCAATGCGATCTCGTATTCGCGCTCGGTCAGACGCATACGGGGATGGGTCGTCTCCGCAGAAGAGGCGGTATCGGAGGAGGTGTTGTCCTTCTGTGTCCGTGCCGGCCCGTCCCCGAGAGGAGCGGTGCGTCGACGAGATCCGGGTTGGCGCCCCTCCTCCGACAGGAGTTCGGCCTCTTGGACCGCCTCCGACAAACCCAGTGAACGCCCCTGCTGCCACCAGCGCACCAGTGCGTGTTGCTGTTGCTCTTCCTCCTCCGTCCCGGTGAACGGCCAGGGTGCGGAAAAGGTACGAAGACCGAGTTGTTCGCGTACCGCAGTGGCGGCCCCGGCAAGTCGGCAGGCCCGTTCACGAAGTCCCTGCCCGAACGCCACACGGGCGATGGCCACCAAGGAGCGGGCCACATCGGCCCGCTGCCCGGCGGCGTGACTCAGGGCCAGCCCCTCACTCAGGTAGTCGTAGGCCTGACCGGTGCGGTCCTGGGCGTGAGCGGTCCGACCGATCCCTGTCAGGCAACGCGCCTCCTCCGCGGGCGTACCGATGAGA
>DXDP01000528.1 GCA_019115445.1 Candidatus Nocardiopsis merdipullorum | reverse complement strand
CTTTTCCGCTGCGCGGACCCACCGGGTCCGTAGTACATGCCCCCAGCAAGACCGCACAGTTTTGGAAACGAGCATCACCTGTGTCCCACACCCGTTCTTCCCCCAGCCGTTCTTTTGCCGTCGTCGCCCTTGCAGCGGTGCTTCCTCTGGCGCTGACCTCCTGCTCCGGCAACCGGGCCGAGATCAATGCTGTGTGCGATGACGTCCACATCGAGGCCGAGGCCGTGCGTCTGGCCGCCGACAGTGTCCATCAAGAGGTCGTGGTGGACGGGATCGATCCTCAGGAGCAGCACCTGGAGTACCTCGATAACCACTACGAGGACATGCGCTACCTGGAGGAGATTGCACGTGGTGGCATGCAGGACGCCGCATTCGAGCGTGCCGAGGCCGTCGCCTACGTCCTGGACGGGGTGGACGAGAACGACGACGAACTGTTGATCGCGGGTGTGGAGGAGATGGACGCGACGGAGGGGTTGATCCTGGACGCCTGCGACTGACCCGCGGATGAGCCGCGGTCGTCCTGCCGGGGCCCGTTCACGGCATGTTCGGGGGGTTCCCCGAAGAATGCATGCGTTGGGGGCACCTTCCGGTCAGAAGGTGCCCCCAACGCATGGTTTTCTGGTGCGGTGACCGTCCGGTCCCGAAAAAGGAGGTCCTTCGGTTCCCCACACCGTCGATATTTTTGTGTTCCCCTAGCTGGCGAAGTCCAGGAGCTGCTGGGCTCGGCTGGGGTGACGCAGCTTGGCCAGGGACTGCTTCTCGAGCTGGCGAATACGCTCGCGGGTCAATCCGAGGTGCTTGCCGATCTCGTCCAGAGTACGCGGACGACCGTCCATGAGGCCGAAGCGCAAGGACATGATCGTCGCTTCGCGCGGCTCCAGATCGGACAGGGCGTTGCGTAGTTGGTCGGCCATGAGCTGACGGTCGACCACCTCGGAGGCCTCCGAGGCGTCCACGTCCTCGATCAGGTCACCGATACGGGTCTCGCCGTCCTCACCGATGGTGGAGTCCAAACTGATCGGCTGGCGGGTGACTCGCAAGAGCTCCTCGATCTGGGTCGGAGTCTTGCCCAGCTCCGGTGCCAGCTCCTCCGAGGTGGGCTCGCGCCCCAGCAACTGGTGCATTTCGCGCTCCAAGCGGCTGACCTTGCTCAGCAGCTCCAGCACGTGCACGGGTAGGCGAATGGTACGGGCGGAGTCGGCAAAACCCCGCTGGATGGCCTGACGGATCCACCACATGGCGTAGGTGGAGAACTTGAAGCCCTTGCTGTAGTCGAACTTCTCGACGGCACGGATCAGCCCGAGGTTGCCTTCTTGGACCACGTCCAACAGTGACATGCCTCGGTCGCTGTACTTCTTGGCCACCGAGACCACGAGGCGGAGATTGGCCTCGAGCATGTGGGACTTGGCTTGACGGCCGTCCTCGGCGACCCATTCGAGTTCTTCACGTTCTGCCTCGGCCATCGTGACCGATGTGTCGACCTCTCCGTGCTGACCGAGGCGGTACTCGGCGTACAGACCGGCCTCCACCCGCTTGGCCAGGTCGACCTCCTGCTCCGCGGTGAGGAGCTGGCGTCGGCCGATGGCCTTCAGGTAGGTGTGGACCGAGTCGCCCATGGCGGGTGACTGGTCGTCGAGATCGGCCTCACCGGTTTCCGGGTCGGCGGTGGCTCGGGTGGTCTCGGTCTTCTTGGTGCGTCGCGCGGAGCGGGACTTCCTCCGGGTGGAGGTGCTCTTGCGGGACGCGGCCTTGCCGGTTGCGGCCTTGGGTGCCTCGTCGGTGTCGGCCACCGTGGCGATGAGAGTGTTTTCCAGCACGTCGTCCTCGGCGTCAGGATCGGCCACCTGGACGGAGTCGGCGCCCCCGTTGGCGAGCCGAATTCCGTTCTCGGTGAGTTCACGCAGGATGGAGCGGCCCTCGGAGGCGGAGACCCCGGCCGCAGAGAAGGCGGATCGCAGCTCGGAGAGGGACAGGTGTCCCTGTGCGCGTCCGCGGGTGATCAGGTCGGTCAGGGCCGTGTCGGCGGCTGTGTCCTTGTTCGGAGCGTCCCCGACAGTGGTCTCGGCCACGGGATCCGAGGCAGCCAGGGCAGTGCTCTTCATTCGGGCACCTCCCTCCCTTCCTTGGCGTCTGGCGCGTGGTGGTGGGTTCCCACCGACTGGACGCACCAATATGTCCAACGTGTCAGAGGAGCAAATGTTCCCTGTATCGATTGGATATCAGCAGAAGTGGCATAGATCACCACAGAATCAGTGGTCAAATGCCCCTCAGAGAGGGTAAAAGGAGTGGTCCGCTTGTCAGCGTTGTCGAGCCCGGCGGAGCGCGCTGGGTGGCGGACGAGGGGACCGATGGCTGTCGCCAACTGCGGACCTCCTTGGGACGAAAAACCGAAGAGACCGGCATACACAGGTAGACGCCGGGAAGCTTTTGGAAGTTCCCCACCTTTACGGACACACATGAGGCGGCCGTGCCGAGCGGTGGAACACACAACCCTTGGGCCGTCCGACATCTGCGGTGCCGGCGGGGAAGCGCCCTCGGGCCCCCAGGGTCCCACGTGTTTGCTGTGTGTTGGTAAGCGATGCTCGGTGCCCAAAGGTCAGCGACGCCGCAGCGCCGCCAGATCGGGCTTACCCGAGGACAACAACGGCAGAGCCTTCTTGATTTCCAGTTCCCGCGGTGCGGCGTAGGGGGGAAGCTGCTCACGAACCCGAGCCCGCAAGGACTCCAGAGACGGAGGGGCGGCCGGGTCGACGGGCACCACCACCGCGGTCACTCGTTGGCCCCACTCGGGATCGGGCCGACCCACCACGACCGCTTCGGCCACCGCCGGATCTGCCAGGAGCAGGGCGTTCACCTGTGCCGGGACGACCTTGTGGCCACCGGTGTTGATCACATCGTCCTGCCTGCCCAGAACGGTGAGCCGACCCTTGTCGAGCCGCCCGAGGTCGTTGGTGCGCAACCACCGTTTCCCGGAATCGCCGATCACCCACGGGGTGGAGGACCGCCGCTCCTTGTGAGCGTGCCGGTAGTTGCTCATCAGCATCGTCCCCGACAGCAGGATCCGCCCCGGTGCGCCGGGGGAGTCGGAGTCCACGTACACCTCCGCACAGTCGAGGGGCACACCGTCGTAGACACAGCCACCACAGGTCTCGCTCATGCCGTAAGTGGTCAGCACCCGCCCTCCGGCCTGTCGGGCGGCCTCCAACAAAGACGGTTCGGCCGCTGCCCCACCGAGCAGGATCGTGCCGAACAGCGACAGGTCCATGCCCGCGACCAGGAGACGACGCAACTGGGTGGGCACCAGTGACACATGCGGACGCAGCTTCTCGGCCAACACGGTGACGGCCTCGACGTCGAAGGCGGCGTGCACCGGTTCACTGTCGGTGACCAAGGCCCTGATCATCACCTGCAGACCGGAGATGTGTCCGGACGGCAGCACACACAG
>DXDP01000050.1 GCA_019115445.1 Candidatus Nocardiopsis merdipullorum | reverse complement strand
GTCGACACAGGCAGCGATGAACGCCTTCACCCCGGCCCCCATCATCTGGGTGGCCAGAGTGATCAGCAAAACGACACAACTGAGCAGCCAGGCGATGGTGGCGAGCATCCACAGTGCGAGCATGACCCGGGCCGAGGGAGCCCGGCCACGGTGGAAGGCACGCAGGGCCCGAGGGGTCGCAACACTCCACAGCAGCACCATCACCAGTGCTGAAACGGACCAGCTCATGCAGACTCGTCTCGGGGGATGTCAGCCAGCAGTTCCCGAAGGATATCGAGGTTCTCGGGGTCCATACGGTCGACGAAATGCAGCAGAGCCTCGTGAGGATCACCACTGTCGTCCAGGGCACCGTGCATACGTTCGGCTGCATGGGAGGTTCGATCACGCAAGGAACGGTAGAACCACAGACGACCGATCCGATCCCGGTCCACCCACCCCTTGCGGCGCAAGTTCTCCAACACCGTGGAGATGGTGGTGTAGGCGGGCTCTCGATCGGGCAGGGCCTCGACCACCTCGCGTACGCTCAACGGTTTCTTCCGCCCCCAGAGCACGGTCATGACCGCCAACTCCAAGGACCCAAGACCTGGAACCATGTTATTCATGTACCACCGTTCGTGATGTGTGTTGCTGAACAGGTATGAACGTCATCCTTCCTTCAGCCGACGGGTGCGGCGGCCAACACCGGGTTCTCGTCCTCGTCGGTGAGCGACAGGATCGCCGGTCCATCGTCGAGCGCGGCCACGGGCACCACCTCCGAACGCTCCGAATCCCCTTCGTGGTCGACACTTCCAGTATCGGCATCGATCGCCCGGTGCCGCTCCCCGTCAGTGGTGTGCACGGTCCCGCCCACCAGATCGCGGAGGCGCTCCTCCGACGTGGCAGGAAGCTTCCAGGTCGAAGTGGGATCCGAGGCGGCAATTCCATGGATCCGTGGCTCGTCCTCACCGATCGGAACGGCAAGGAGCACCGTACGTCCCCGCCCGTCCCCCAGGAGGTGAGGTTCTTCCCTCGGATCCAGGGTCAACAGCCGCTCTCCGGTGTGCAGATCATGGAGGGTGTACAGAAGGATCTCGTCGGACTCGTCCTCCTCGTCGGTGGCGCTTGCCACCCACTCCAGCAACAAGGAGGCACCGGAGTCACTCTCAGGACGTGGACCGTAGCGAACGCGAACCGACTCTGTGCCCACTTCCTCCGGGATGTCCAACTCGTTGTGGTCCCACAGGGTCTCGCCGTGGGGGTCGAACGCACGCAGACCCCCGTCCCTGTGCACCAGCAAAGTGCCGTGATGTTCGTGCAGAACGGTGTCACCGTCCTGCTCGTCGGCGACGACGTCCCCGGTGTTGGGGTCGAGCGCGACCTTGGGCCCGGTCCGGTCGCTCATCACGCTTCCCTGCATGGCGGCAAAGACCAGACCGGGGCCCGAGAGAGTGCCGGGCACCTCGGTCGGACCCCACACGAGCTCCCCGGTGTCGGGGTCGTAGGCGGACGCACTGGTCCTGGTGGCGAAGAGCCCCTGCTCGGGGTCGCGTTCCTTGTCCAACAGCACCACGAGTTCCTTGTCCTCCACTGTGCTGTGGGTGACGGCAAAGGCCGTACATTCGGGATCACGCCTTGCGGACCACTGTGTCCGTCCCTCCCGATCGACCCCGAGGAAGTGGACATCACCTCCCTCTCGGTCCTGGGAGATCCCCACGAAAGAGGAACCGGCCGCCTTGGGCTCGGAGGAAAAGGGTGCGGTCCACAGCATCTCCTCTTCCTCCCAAGGGCGGGGCAGAGGTTCGGTGATGGTCGGTGGAGGCAGCGCCGGGTCGTCCCGCGAAGTGGTGCCGGTGGTGGACGACAAGGTCGGCGCCGCACAACCGGTCAGTAGCACCACCACGATCGACAGAGCGACCGTTCTAGGTCTGATCGGCATGCTCCTGGGCCCTTTCGCCGTCCGACCCGCCGGTGTGCGGATCGCTCTTCTTCGCCTTGCGGCGAGCAAGGACGGTGGCAACCACTGCGAGAGTGACAAGTGCGGCCAGGGCGGTCAGGGCGATCACATCGGTTTCGGTGCCGAGCCGTGAAAGAGGGTCCTGGACCTGGTAGGCGATGGTCTCCATCCATCCCAGTCCCGGCAGACCGGTCATCGAGGCCGTGCCGTCGAAAGCCAGGAACAACGCGCCGATACCGATGAACAGACCACCGGACAGCAGCGCGGTGGTGTGGGTGTTCAAGGGGCCGATGCTCACGGTCCGGCCGCGCAACCAGTTGCGCTTGCCCAGGTCGTAACGGTCCCAGAGCAAGGCCAGGAAGAACATCGGCAACACCATGCCCAGCCCGTAGGCAGCCATGAGGAGCATGCCCCGGGCCGGGGTGCCGGTGGCCGCCACGGTGAGTACCGCACCCAGGATCGGCCCCGAACAAAAGCCCGCGAGCCCGTAGACCGCGCCGAGCCCGAGCACGGACAGATTCCCTCGTCCGCTCGCGAACCGGCCCTGGGCGCGTGCCAGGACACCCCAGGTGAAGCCGAGCCCCAGGATCTGTGCGACACCGAAGGCGATGATCACCACACCGGCCACGGTGATGAGCACGTCACGGTGTCCGTAGAAGAGCGTGCTCACCATGGCCGAACCGGCCCCGAGCGGCACCAAGGTCAAACAAAGACCGAGGTAGAAGATCCCGGTACGCAGCAGAAGCCGCCCCGAGTCCCGAAAGGCGTAGGCGAAGAACGAAGGCAGCAACAGGGCACTGCAGGGGCTGAGCAGGGCCAGCAAACCACCGAGTACCGCGGCGACAAAACCGATGTCCATGGGTCAACCCTCCGCTGCGGCAAGAGCCAGATCGATGCTGTTGACGAATACGTCGAGCGGCTGGGCACCCATCACGGGGTCACCGTTGATGATGAAGGCAGGGGTACCGCTCACCCCGATCTGCATGCCTTGGGAGAAGTCGGCGTCGACCTTCTCGGCGAGCTCCTGATCCTCCAGGTCCTCCGCAAAGCGATCGGTGTCCAGGCCCAGGTCGTCGACGATGCCCATCAGCTCTTCTTCGGGCTGAGAGGCCGAGGTGAGGTCGTCCTGGCTGTCGAACACCACTTCCTGGTACTCCCAGAAGGAATCCTGTTCCCCTGCCGCCAGTGCACCGATCGAGAGGGTGTCGGCGGGTTCACCGAGGTAGGGGAACTCTCGCCACTCGATCCGC
>DXDP01000527.1 GCA_019115445.1 Candidatus Nocardiopsis merdipullorum | reverse complement strand
CCTTGTTCCATACTCATGCCGGGGCCTTCATGCAGTAGCGCAGGACCGCGACATCTCCGAGCTTGCGGGTCTCGACCAGACGCATGGGGGTCTTGGGGGTGAAGGGGTAGTCCCCCGACATGAGGAAACGTGGAGCCGACGTGTCACCGATGAAGAACGGGGCGACCGCCAGACGCAGTTCGTCGACCAGCCCGGAGGTGAGGAACATCGTGTGGATGTGTCCGCCGCCCTCCACCAGGAGGCGCTGCACGCCCCGTTCGTTCAGGTCGGTGAGGATCGCCGCGACCTCGAGAGGGTCCCCGGCGTCGGCCACCTCGGCAGGTGGGTCGTTCGTCAGGCGTCCTTCCAGGCCTTTGCGGGCGATGTCCACCCCGCTGCCCCCGGTGTAGACGACCGCGCCTGCGTCCCCGGTGTTGAACAGACGTGCCTCCGGATCGATGTGTCCCTTCCTGGTGATCACGGCCTTGAGCAGGTGCTCGGTACGTCCCTGGTCACGACGACGCTCCCGTAGTTTCTGGGAACGTATGAGCAGACGGGGGTCGTCCGCCCGTAGGGTGCCGGCGCCGACGAGGATCGCGTCGCACCCGGCACGAAGTTCATCGATCTCGGTGAAGTCCTCCTCGTTGGACAGGCGAAGCCGCTCGGGCGATGCGTCGTCGATACGTCCGTCGACGGAGATCGCGCAGCTCAAGATGGTGTAAGGACGCTCCATGCCTCCAGGCTAGCGGCGTCCGAACGGACCACCTACACACTTTCCGGCGCGTGGCGTATGTGTTTTTCACCTGACCAATTCTCGTGTCATCACCGGCGATCTTTACTCGAGCATCGAAAAATGTGCGTGGACGGTGAAGCTGTCGGCCCCATTCATGGGCGTGTGTATTCTTCCGGTTCGCACAGGCGGTCTTCCGGTCAATGGTCGAAGAAGTGGGACTCTGCACGGGAAGGACCGCTGTTCCAGGCTTGTGGTGGGGCCCACCGGGGCACGCTATTTTCCTATTTCTCGCATAATGGACATCAGTAATATACAGCCTGGATGGGTCGCCTCCGGTCCAATCCGCCCTTCGCACCACGAGTCGGAGCGTGCATCCCCCTGGTTTTTTCTTATCGGTTCTGTGACCCGGTTAACAACCTCATCCACAAGGAATAGAATCCAGGTGTCGGTCACACTTTCCCACCTCACGACCAGAGGACGGCGATGTCTCGATTCACCTCCCCCGCTTTCCTGAGGCAAGCGGGGGACAACCATGCCAGGGCCACCCCACCACCCTCGGTCGATCTGACCCGTCCGAATTTGGCCCGATTGCACTCTTTTCACCTCAAGGGCAAGGACCACTTCGAAGTGGACCGGGAGTTGGCGGGCCGCACCGATCGGGCCGCCCCCGGTTTTCAGGAAGTGGTCCTCGGGGAGCGTGCCTTTTTGCAGCGTGCCGTACGCCACATGGCCGAGGACCTGGGGATACGACAGTTCCTCCAGTTCGGGGTCGGGCTACCTGCCCCCGGCGACCCCCACGACGTTGTTCAAGACACAGTGCCCGAGGCTCGTTTCCTGTACGTCAGCGACGACCCGGTGGTGCTGGCCCATCACCGCGCCTTGCTTCGTGATGGACGCACCTGTGTGACTTTCGGCTCCCTCACCGATCCCGGTGCGCTGCTGCGCTCTGCCGATCTTCTTGGTTTCCTCGATCTGAGCCGCCCGGTGGGGCTCCTGCTCTGCGGCACCGTGGCGCACATTCCCGCCACCGCCTCCCCCGGTGCGGCCATCGGTACCTTGCGTGATGCCCTGGCCCCCGGTAGCCGCATGGCCTTGAGTCACCACTGCCGTCCGGATCCCGGCGTCTACCCCAAGGATGCGCTCCGTGCCGAGCACTTGGAGCAGGTCTTCGTGGAACTTCTCGGTACGGGGTGGTGGCGTTCACGGTCCGAGATCGAGTCGTTCTTCGCCGGTTGGCGATTGGAGGCTCCCGGACTCATCGAGGTGCAGCGTTGGCGTACTCTGCCGGTCGCACCGCACATTCCCGGCTCCTACCAGATGCCACGGCGCAATCGACGGCTCGCCCTCGGTGGTCTCGGCTCTGTATGACTCGGCCCAGCCGTGTCCGCGTCGTAGCCTCTCGGGGACCGGCAGCGGGCAGGCTGTGCCGTCGGATCGGTCCTCGAGGGTGACGGGAGGGGAGCTGTGCGCGGAGCGTGGCCCTTGAGAATGGTGGTGGGCGACGGGGGAGAGTCCTTCCACACGGGGAAGGACCTTGTTTCGTATTGCTCCCGCGATTGGACTCGAACCAATAACCTGCCGGTTAACAGCCGGCCGCTCTGCCGTTGAGCTACGCGGGATCGTAGGTGCGCCCCCGGCCTGTACGGCCCGGCGGGACGCCTCCAGCCTAACGCCTTTGCGGGGTGCTCGCGACCGGATTCACCGTCTTTCTCGCACCCCGGGGCGGGTACACGGTTGGGCCGCCGGTTCTTTTCCGACGGGCCCCACCGGGAGCTCCCGCGATTGGACTCGAACCAATAACCTGCCGGTTAACAGCCGGCCGCTCTGCCGTTGAGCTACGCGGGATCACTGGCCGCCCCGTTTCTCGGTCGGTGGCGCCGCTACCAGGTTAGCGTGCTTCCGGAGTGCTTGTGACCGGTGTCGGCCCGTGTGACCGCACCCATGACGGGGTAACGTCGGAGCACGAACCACGCCGACCACATCAAGGCATGTGAAGAGGGACCCCATGCGCTACCGGATCACATTCGCCGCAGGCCTCGCCATCGGATACGTCCTGGGTACCAGGGCGGGCAGGGCACGCTACGAACAGTTGTCCCGCACTGCCCGCAAGGTGGCCGACAGTCCCGTCGTGCAGGAAGTGGCCGGGCTCGTCGGCGCGCAGGTGAGCAATGCCGGCCGCACTGTCTACGACAAGGCCGTGGACAAGATGCCGGTCACGTCTTTGCGTGATTTCCTTGCCCGTCCCACGGACGAGGAGATCGATCTCATCGACTGGGAGACCCGTTCCGCCAACGGTGTTCCCACCGACAACGGCACCGGTACCACGCCTGGTGAGGGCCTGGAGAACCAGTGAAACTGTTCGGCCGGGGCGGTGTCCCCGCCCCCGTGAGCGCCCGGCTGGCACGGGGTGAGCGTGTGCTGACACACGCCCCTGTCGCCACCGGGCGTGATGCGGTGTTGACCGCAACCACCCGCGCTCTGTATCTCCCCGACGGTCACCGGCTGCCCTGGGAGAACATCGATCGTGCCAGATGGAGCGTCGAAGACCTTTTGCTGGTGGAGGAAGGTGTCGGGGAGCACACCGTGGCGTTGCGTTCGTCGGAGAACGGTGGCGGTGTCGATTACCGTCGTCTGGCCGAGACCGTCTCGGAGCGGGTCACCGCCACGATCCTCGTGAACGATTTCGTCCCCTTTCCCTCCTCCGATTCCACGACGGGGTTTCGTCTGGTCGCGCGGCGCCCACCAGGGAGCACCGACGTGGACTGGCGGGTGCATCTGGGTGAAGACGTGGACCCGGACGATCCCCGCCTGCCCGGCGCGGTGGAACGTTCTTTGTCCGCCCTTCGTGCCCAGATGGGTGTCTGATTCACCGGTCGTCGAGCCCCCGGGCCAGGACTTCGGCCAGGTGCAAGGAACCGCGGCCCGTCCCCTGTTCGATCTGGGTGCGGCAGCTGTACCCGTCGGCCAGGATCAGTGTCTCCTTCGAGGCCCCACGCACACGTGGGAGCAGATCGCGTTCACCGATCGCGGTGGAGACTTCGTAATGGCCTTCGACGAAACCGAAGTCTCCGGCCAGTCCGCAACATCCCGAGTCGAGGACCTCCCCCTCCACGCCTGCCCGCGCAATGAGGTCCCGGTCGTCGTCGAAACCCATGACGGCGTGCTGGTGGCAATGCACCTGGGCCAAGGCCGAGGCAGATACCCGTGGTGGTTGCCAGTGGGGCGCGTAGGTGTTGAGGAAACCGGCGAGCGTGTGCACGGCTGCGGCCACGTCTTGGCTTTCCCTGCCCGGTAGGAGTTCCAGGAGGTCGTGTTTGAGTGCGGCCGTGCAGCTGGGTTCCAGGCCGACCACGGGAAGGCCTTCGGCCACGAGCGGGGCCAGGGCACGCACCGCTCGACGCATCACGGCTCGTGCCACGTCCAACTGTCCGGTGGAGACCCAGGTCAGTCCGCAGCAGACCTGCCCCTGTGGCAGCACCACGGAGAATCCGGCATCTTCCAGTACGCGCACAGCCGCAGCCGGGACGTTGGGGTGGAAGTGGTTTCCGAAGGTGTCCGGCCACAGCACCACACGAGGCCCGCCGGTGCGTGCCTCGCCTCGTGCCTTGCGACGGCGGAAGGCTCGGGTGAAGGTGGTGCGTGCGAAGGTGGGCAGATCACGCTGAGCAGCCACCCCCGCGACCTTCTTGGCCAGGCGGGAGATCCCGGGTACTCGGGTCGTGCGACCGACCTCGACCGGGGCGATGGCCGCCATCCGTGCCCACAACGGCAGCCAACCCATGGAGTAATGCGCGGCCGGGCGAATGCGCTTCCGGTAGTGGTGGTGCAAGAACTCGGCTTTGTAGGTGGCCATGTCCACGTTGACGGGGCAGTCGCTCAGGCAACCCTTGCAGGACAGGCACAGGTCGAGGCTTTCGCGGACCGCTTCCGACCGCCATCCGTCGGTGATGAGCTCCCCGTTGGCCATCTCGAACAACAGATGCGCGCGCCCCCGGGTGGAGTGTTGTTCTTCCTGGGTGACCTGGTAGCTGGGGCACATGACCCCCGGCCCCTCCTGGCGGCGACACTTACCGATCCCTGTGCAGCGGCGCAGGGTCTTGGCGAAGTCCCCCTCGTCCTCGGGGTAGGCCATGGTCACTTCGGACACCACGGGCAGGAGTGGACGTGAGGAGGTCTGCGCCTCGGGCGACCCTTGGGGAAGCTGGGCGACACGGATGTCGGAGTCCAAGGCTCGGGGGTGGACGATCACACCCGGGTTCATGAGGTTGTCCGGGTCGAAAGCTTCCTTGAACTCTTCGAAGGCACGGATGATCGAGGCGGGGTACATGCGGCGGAGCAGTTCCGATCGGGCCTGGCCGTCACCGTGTTCGCCGGACAGCGAACCACCGTGCCAGATCACGATTTCAGCGGCTTCCTCCATGAACGCCCGGTATTCACGGCGGCCCTGTTCGGTGGTGAGCTGGAAGTCGATACGCACGTGCAAGCAGCCGTCACCGAAGTGCCCGTAGACCACCCCGAAGCGTCCGTGCCGCTCCATGAGGGCGCTGAAGTCACGCAGGTAGTCACCGAGGTTCTCGGGTGGGACGGCTGCGTCCTCCCAGCCCGACCACGCCTCCTCACCGGTGAGGGTGCGCTGGGTGAGTCCGGCGCCTTCCTCCCGGATGCGCCAGAGGGCTCTTTGGTGGGTGGGGTCGGTGACCACGACCGCGTCCTGTGGGCGGGCCGACTCCGGCAGTGCGGCGAGCATCTGCTCCCCGTGGGTGGTGGCCTCTTCCAGGTCCGCTCCCGGGACCTCCACGAGCAACCAGGCACCGCCCTTGGGCAAGGGGACGCGGGACTTGCTGCCGTGCCGGTCCAGGGCCGCGACGATACGCTCGTTGATGCCCTCGACGGTCAGTGGATCGTGTCCGAGCAGGTCCGGTACCGCGTCGGCGGCCGCCGGGGCGTCCGGGTAGCCGAGGACGGCCAGGGCACGTGCCGGCGGGGTCTCCACCAGCCGGACCGTGGCACCGAGCACGAACGCACAGGTGCCTTCGGTCCCCACGAGGGCGGCGGCGACGTTCCGTCCCTTCTCCGGAAGCAGACGGTCCAAGGCATAACCGGACACGCGACGCCGGAAGTCGGGCATGGCGGTGCGCAGTTCGGCGCGGTGTTCCTCCACCAGGCGCGCCAGGGTGGTGTAGACCTTCCCCTCGCGGCCGGGCCGGCGTGCCAGTTCGGCGAATTCCTGGTCGCTGTCGACCGAGCCGACGGTCATGCGGGTGCCGTCACTGAGCAGTAGATCCAGCGAGACGATGTTGTCGGCGGTGGTGCCCCAGGCCACGGAGTGGGAGCCGCAGGCGTTGTTGCCGACCATGCCGCCGATCGTGCAGCGGCTGTGCGTGGAGGGGTCGGGGGCGAAGGTCAGACCGTACTTCGCGGTGGCCTTTCGTAGTTCACCGAGGACGACCCCCGGTTGAACGGTGGCGGTGCGTGCCGTGGGGTCGATCTCCTCGATGGTGCGTAGGTGTCGGGAGGTGTCGATGACCACGCCGGTGCCGATGGCGTTGCCTGCGATGGAGGTACCGCCACCTCGGGGGATGACGGGCACACCGTGTTCGGCACAGGTCCGGACGGCTGCCACACAGTCCTCGATCGTCTCGGGGATGACGACTGCGAGCGGCACGTGGCGGTAGTTGGAGGCGTCGGCGGTGTAGAGGGCGAGGGTGCCCGCGTCGAAGGCCACGGTCCCTCGGACCCGGGCCTCCATGTCACGACGCAGATCGGCGATGTGAGGACGAGCGTTGCTGCTGTGCGGGTCGGCCATGATGCACAGCGTGGCGTGCCTCGTCGTGCCGCCGCAACCGTGCCGCGCCCTTGGTGGTGCGCATTGTGCACGCTGTGGCCCCGTCAGTTCCGAAGGGAGGCGTCCATGGCGCGGACCAGGTCGCCTTCGAGGTCCATGTCGAGGTTCCACACCATGAGCCCGCCCAGTCCCTCGTCCAGGACGTACTCACCCTTGGTGGCGAGCACGTCGGGGTTGTCGTAGGTCCACCACTCGTTGCCGTCGTAGATCCAGTACGCCCCGGCCTCGTCGTCGAAGAATCGTCGACCTTTGCGTTCTTCCAGGTCGGTGAAGGCCATGGTGGGTCCGTCGTAGTCGTTTTCGACCGGCCCCTCGGCGGGCTGTCCACGTCCTTCTTCGTCGTCCTCCACACCTTGCCAGCCACGGCCGAATGCGGGGACACCCATGATGAGTTTGTCGGCGGGGGCTCCCATGTCGAGGTAGCGCTGTACAGCGGCGTCGACACTGTTGGCGTCCGGGTCGAAGTGGGGAACGTGGAGGTTGGAGTGGTGTCGGGTGGTTTTGTTCCAGGGGCCTGCGAAGTCGTAGCCCTGGATCGTGGCGAAGTCCACCATGTCGAAGATTTCGCCGTCGTAGCTCCCCGTCCGGGAGGGACCGCCCGACAGTGACACCGACAGCTGGTAGTCCTCCCCGGTCTCTCCGGACAGGTCGTCGAGCTGGTCACGGAACTCCTCCACCAGGAGTGTGAAGTTCTCCGGGTCGTCGGGGTGTTCGATGTTGTCGGGGTGTCCGTCACCCCCGGGCCACTCCCAGTCCAGGTCGATGCCGTCGAAGACACCGCGGGCCGCTCCTTCACCGCCCTGGGGTTCGTCCTCGTGTTCGGGCAGGTGACCGCGCAACCACAGGTCCAGGCAGGAGGTCACGAACTTCTCGCGGGACTCCTGGGTACGGGCCGCGACCGAGAAGTAGGTGGACCAGTTCCATCCGCCCAGGGACAAGCTGGCGCCCAGTTCTGGGTGGCGTTCACGCAGTTGCCGCAACTGGTTGAGGCCTCCTGCGAGTGCTTGTTCGTAGTCGTCGGCCTGCCCGTTGACGCTTTCGTCGGCGTCGTAACGGCGCTGGTAGAGCTCCCAGGGCTGGTTGTGGCTGTCCTCGGGGATGTGACACAGCCCGTCGGGGTCGATGTCTCCGAAGGCCCACATGATGCGGGTGAGGTGCTGTGCGGCCTCGTTGTCCTGCAGACTCTTGACGGTGAAGTCCCGGTTGGCGATGTTCCAGTCGGCGAAGTAGCCGATACGTTCCGGATCTCGGTCGTCGACGAACGTGGTGAGTCCGACGGCCAGCGCTGCCACCACGACGATCGTCCCCAGGGCGAGCAAAGGCGGATGCCTGGGGAGACGTTTGGACGAGGAAGGGGTGGCGTTCACCCTCCCGACCGTAGAGGGAACGGCCCGCGATTGCCGAGTGTTCGTCCCATGCCGGCCACAACAGGCCGATCCTCGGGGTTCGGGAACCTCTCATCACTGCTGTCCGTTGTTCCTCCCCACTCCGGAGAGGATCGTCAGGAGTGTGCCCGCGCAAGGGGTGGTGCACCTTGGGCAGGGTCACGGCCGGCCGTCCTTCGTCCCGTCCCCGGTATCGGGGTCCTC
>DXDP01000526.1 GCA_019115445.1 Candidatus Nocardiopsis merdipullorum | reverse complement strand
CCGTCTCGTTCCAGGGTCCCTTCCTCGCTGAGCCGAGTGACGGCCATGCGAATGCTCGGGGCGCTGAACCCGACGATCTCACCGGCCCTGCACAGCGCGGCGATGGAGAAGCTGTGGCGAGGCCGGGCGGTGACCAGCTCGAGCAGGAGTCTGCGGGCTGTCAACTCACTCACTTGCAACACATCCTGGACAAAACTTTCCATCTAGCGTTATATATGAGGTGGCTCTCACTGCAGGACCAGCGAGGGCTCGACGCACCGGAGGTGACGATGGGTGACGTGCGAGTCGAATCCGAAGGCTCGATCACCACGATCTGGATGGACCGACCCGAACGCCGCAACGCCGTCGATGGTGCCATGGCCGCAGAACTGCGAGCCGCGTTCGAAGACTTCGAAACCGACCCGGAGCAACGCATCGCGATCCTTGCGGGCACCGGTGGGACCTTCTGCGCCGGCGCGGACCTGACAGCCGTCGGTGACCCCCATCGCCGTAACGAGCTCGACCCCGAGGGGGCCGGCAGCGGCCCGATGGGTCCGACCCGTATGCGGTTGAGCAAACCGTTGATCGCTGCCATCAGCGGCCACGCAGTGGCCGGAGGTCTGGAACTGGCCCTCCTGGCGGACCTGCGAGTGATGGAGTCGGACGCCGTGATGGGGGTGTTCTGCCGCAGGTGGGGGGTACCGCTGATCGACGGCGGAACGGTGCGGTTGCCGCGCGTCGTCGGTCTGGGCCGAGCCCTGGACATGATCTTGACCGGACGACCGGTCGAGGCGGAGGAGGCCCAGGCCATCGGCCTGGCGAACCGGATCACAGAACCCGGCCGAGCGGTGCAGGCCGCACAGGAATTGGCTGCCGAGATCGCGAATTTCCCGTTCGAATGCCTGCTCACCGACCGGGCATCCACATACGCCGCCCTCGACCTGCCCTTGGACGAGGCACTGCGCGCGGAAGGCGCGGCGGGGGTCCCGATCGTGGAGCGAGAAGGCGTGGCCGGGGCCGCCCGGTTCAACGCAGGCTTCGGCAGACACGGAGTTTTCCACTCGGAAGGAGACCAGGCATGAGCACCGGCCCCACCACCCGCGAGTTGATCATCCGCGGTGCCCGTGAGCACACGAACCGCGTCGCCATCGCTTTCGGCGACCAGGAACTGACCTTTACCCAGGTCGACGAGTTGAGCAACCGTCTCGCCCATGCGCTGACCGAGCTCGGAGGCGGGCACCGGCGCCGTGTCGGCCTGCTGGTGAACAACAGCCTGTTGAGCGTTCCCCTGGACTTCGCCTGCGTGAAGGCCGGGATCAACCGGGTTCCCCTCAACTCCCGCCTGGCGGCGACCGAGCACGTCACCATGCTCACCGACACCGGGTGCGAACTGGTCGTGTTCGGCCCTGACCTGGCCGACCGGGCCCACGAGCTGGCCACGGCACTGCCGAAGGTGCGGTTCGTCGGTCTGGAAACCATCTTCGGTGATGAACCCTCCCTGCTGGAACGGGCCGAGCAGGCCTCGGCGGCACTGCCCGAGGTCGAGATCGATCCCGAGGATGTGATCCTCACGCTCTTCACCTCCGGAACCACCGGCACGTTGAAGGCGGCCCAGCACACCCAGGCCTCCTACGCCGGGGTCTGTCGCAACGTGCTGCTCAACCTCGTCCCGGCCACCGGTGACGACGCGATGCTGCACGCAGCGAGCCTGATCCACGCCAGTGGCGTGTTCGTGCTCCCTCTGTGGTTGCGCGGTGGGCGTACCGTCATCCTCCCCGGGTTCACCCCGACCTCCTTCCTGGAGGCCATCCCCCGTCACGGTGTGACCGCGGTCAACCTCGTTCCCACCATGGTCCAGATGCTCGTCGAACACCCTGCCTTCACCACGACCGACGTCTCCACGCTGAAGCAGGTCATCTACGGGGCGTCACCGATGCCTCGCCCAACCATCGAACGCGCCATGAAGGTATGGGGCCGCGAAAAGTTCTGGCAGTACTACGGTCAGACCGAGATCCCTCTGTGTATCGCCGTACTGCGGCCCGAACACCACACGGGCGATCGATTCGCCGCCTGCGGCCAGATCGCCACCGACATCGAGCTACGCCTGCTCGACGAGTCCGGACGCGAGGTTCCGCAGGGCGAACCCGGGGAGATCGTCGTGCGTGGCCCCTCGGCCATGGCCGGTTACCACAATGCTCCCGAACTCACCGATCAGACCTGCATCGACGGTTGGATCCACACCCGTGACATCGGTGTCCTGGACGAACACGGTTTCCTGTTCCTCAAGGACCGCACTTCCGACATGATCATCAGCGGTGGGTACAACGTCTATCCTCGCGAGGTCGAGGACGCCCTCCTCACCCACACGGCCGTCGACGAAGCCGTGGTCGTCGGCACACCCGATGACCAGTGGGTCGAAGCCGTCACCGCGGTCGTGGTCCTGGCCGACGGCGTCACCGGTGACGACGCATTGCGCACCGAACTCATCTCCCACGTGGCGGCTCGGATCGCCTCCTACAAGAAGCCTCGCAACATCGTCTTCCGTGATGCGATCCCCAAGACCGCCATCGGAAAGCTCGACCGCAAGCAGCTGCGTGTCACTCTCGCCGAGGACTCCTGAGCGCTGTTGGCCGCAGCGAACGCCCCGGGGGAACCACCCGGTGAAAAGGTGGTGAGGAAGTCTTTTCCGGCTTGTGGACAGCCCCTTTTCCCGGGTCTTGGCGAGCTGTTCTCGGCACATATCGGCACATGACGTTTTCACCTCGGGGCGCCCAGCAGCACACCGGTCGGGCTCACCCCGGGTTATGTCGCGTCGGCCCTGCTCCTTGCGCCTGGGCACAGGGGTGCACCATCACGATACGGTCCACGAAGCATGTGCCATGTGCGCTGTACCATCGTGACCGGATTCCTCCCCACCCGCGTGCTCCCCGGTGTTGAAGAGCCGTGCCGCGGGGTATTCGACACCGAGCGGAAACGGACGCACCTTGGACACCGAAGCCACCCAGGTCATGAGCCGAACGGGCGAATTCACCACCACCCAGAGCTGGGAATCCACCGTGCGTGGCCGAGTGGCCGCCGCCGTGGACCGACTCTCCGGTCCACTCACCGACCTCGTGGAACGCGACGCCAACGACGGCGACACCCGGATGCTCGTCGCCGATTTCTTCAGCGTCGGCCTGAACTTCAGCAAGTATCAGGACATGACCACCGAATACCGCACGAGCGGCGACTCGATCGACTACGCGATCGTGCTGGACGGTGAACTGTTCGCCCCCGTCGAAGTGCGCGGTGTCGGCCACGAGCTCGACCTACGCAACATCCAGATGGCTCGTCGACTGGCCTCCGAAGAGAACGCCGAGTGGATCGTGCTCACCAACGGGCATGTGTGGCGGGTCTACCACCTGCCTCCGGACGAAGAAGGTGGAACCGGCCGCCCCGTCGGCATCATCGATGTCGACCTCCTCGACGAGGACTCCTACGAAAGCAACATCGACGCGCTCTTCCACATCACCCGGGAGGCGGTGGAAAACGGTCGCCTGGAGGCACTGCGCAGATGGCGAGAAGCACTCGCACCGGAACGTCTCGGTGAAGCTCTGAGCAGTGCCGCGGTCCTCACCACGCTGCGTGCAGAACTACGCACACACCGGGCATCCGGGGCACGAGGGTGATTCGGAGGAGCTGTTGCACGCGTTGGCCGAAGGCGTCGTGGCCCACGGCCTCCTGGACCCGCAGGGGTGACCTCGCGTCCTGGTTGTCCACACCCCACGATCAGTCGAGGGCACCAAGACGTCCGTACAGGTCCTGGTAGGCCTCCACGACACGGGGCCAGGTGCGACGCGTGCGGACCTCCTCCAGAGCCGCGGCCACCTTCTCCTCCCGCAGGGCATCGTCCTTACGCAAACGTGTGACCGCGTCGGCCAACGAGGTGGCGTCACCGGGAAGGACCAACGTGCCTGCGCGGCCCTCGGCCAACAGCTCCCGCAGGGCGGGCAGATCGCTGGCCACGACCGGTACCCCGTAAGCCATCGCTTCCACCGGCTTCAACGGGGTCACCAGACGTGTCACCCCCGCGTCGACCCTCGGGACCACCATCACGTCGAGTGCGGCCTGTGCTTGGAGGGCTTCTTCGGGGTCCACTCGGCCGGGCAGGACACAAGCTTCCCGGATGCCCAGACGCTCGGCTCGCTGCAACAACTCCGCGCGTACCTTGCCGTCACCCACCAGCAGGACCCGAACCGCCCGATCGTTCTCGTGCATGAGT
>DXDP01000525.1 GCA_019115445.1 Candidatus Nocardiopsis merdipullorum | reverse complement strand
GATGGTCCGCGACGCCGAAAAGGCGGTGGAAAGGGCCAGGGATCAGGGGTTCCGCGTACTGGGACGGCCACGCCGCCTGGGGACCGATGGTTCGCTTCCCCTCACCGCTGGACAGGTCGTGGACCGGGACGGTGTCGTTTTTTATCTGACACAGCTTCTCTCCCCACTTCCCGGATTCCGTCTTCCTTCTCTGAAAGGGGATGTGGACGGTGTTTTCATGGCGGTTCTCGGGGCGTCCGATCTGGTGAAGACACGGGATTTCCTGGAAAAGCGAATCCTGGTCTCTCGCGCTAGTGACCGATCTTCTCCGGTGGGTGTTGTCAACGAGACCCTCGGGCTGCCCGCGAGTACTTCGCATAGACTCAGTACTCTCCAGCTCGGTGGCTCTCACCTGCTCGAAGTGGATCAAGTACACGATGTGCGGCAACCGGTCCGTTCGTCTCCATCGGCACGAGGAGTGGTCGCGGTGACGTTGCGGGCCGATGTGGAGCAAGAGCGAACCCTGAGTACTCCCGAGGGTGCTCTCGTGGACCTGATTCCCCAGGATCTCGAGGAAACACCCGTGACCATTGAGTGATCTTCTCTTGCGTGATTCCACTACGCAGGGCTTCTCACCCAAAAATTTCTGATTCATCCAGAAAAGCCTTGACTAAGAGTGTGATGCGATGCATGCTCCAATCCAAGGATGTAACGTCGTTCCACTGAGAGGTACAGGGGGTTGTGCGATGTTGAGTCGTAGACTAGGAGTGATGGGGGCAGCCGTCGCCCTCCTCGCAGTGGCTGCATGCAGTGGGGTCGGCGGCGACACCGCGCAAGGAGAGCCCGGCGGCACCCTCCGGGTCGGTGTACCCGACCTTCCCCCGGGTCAGGGGAACCCCTTTACTGCGGTCGGCTCCCCCAGCGTCTACACCTGGGCCGCGATCTTCGACTCTCTGACGGTGATCACCTCTGACGGGGAGACCGTTGAGTCCCTGGCCACCGACTGGGAGAACATCGACGAAACCACGTGGCGCTTCACCCTTCGGGAGGACGTCACCTTCTCCAACGGAGAACCTCTCGACGCCGAGGCCGTCGTCGCGACGGTGGACTACCTCCTCACCGAGGAAGGATCGACCACGGTCGTGGGAGGCGAACTGACCACCCTGGACTCGGCAGAGGCCGAGGACGAGTACAGCGTCGTGATCACCACGGAAGAACCCGACCCCATTCTTCCCACACGCATCAGCATCATGTCGATCGTGGCCCCGGAGGCGTGGGAGGAGCTCGGTCCTGAGGGGTTTGCCACCACACCAGTGGGAACGGGCCCCTTCAGCGTCGACTCCCTCACTCAGAACGAGGTCAGCCTCAGCGCCTACGAGGACTCCTGGCGTGCCCCCGAGGTCGACTCCCTCACCCTCACCCGGATGGCGGAGGCCACCCCACGCACCCAGGCACTCCAGTCCGACCAGGTCGATCTGGCCATCAGAGTCTCTCCCGACCAGGTCGGACCTCTGACCGATTCCGGTTTCCACGTCGAGGCCGAGCCCGCGCAAATCATGTCTTTCGCCTTCCGCCAGGTCGAGCAGGACAGCCCGGTCGCCGACCCGAAAGTACGTCTGGCCCTCAACCACGCGGTGAACAGCGAAGTCATGGTTGATTCCTTGCTCAACGGTGAAGGTGGCGTGCCCACACAAGGCACCAGCGACACCACCACCGGGCACAATCCCGACCTCACCGGCTTCGAGTACGACCCGGAACTGGCCCGCGAACTGCTGGCCGAAGCAGGCTACGAGGACGGGATGGAACTGACCTCACAGATCGTCGTGGGCAGCTTCGCGGCCGACTCCGAGATCTACCAGTCGGCGGCGGCGGACCTGGCCGAGGTCGGTGTCGACCTCCACCTCGAACAGGTGAGCTTCGCCGAGTGGCTGGAACGGTACCAGGCCGACAACTGGGACCTGGACATGTTCGGTCTGTCCTGGAACGCCGCACCCATCCTCGACGCCAGCCGCCCGTACACCATCTTCTCCTGCCTCAAGCCCGCCGAATTCTTCTGCGACGAAGAGGCTGCCGACCTGATCGAGCAGTCCAGCACCGAGTTCGACCCCGATACCAGGGAGAGCCTGTTGCAGGACGTGGCCACACGTATGCAGGAGAACCCGCCCTCCCTGTTGCTGGTGGAGCAGGCCGACATCAATGCCACCGGCACGCAGGTCCAGGGTTACGTGGACGAGAACCGAATCATCAGCTACGAGGACATCACCGTCCAGTGACCCCCACGTTCGAAGGACCGGTCCATGGTTGACGTGCGAACCGCCCATCGCGACACCAAGGGCGCACTCGCCCTGACGATGGCACGCACCGCGTGTGTGCGGTTGTTCCAGGTGGTGGTACTTCTCTGGGCCATCTCCACAGCGCTCTTCTTCCTCTTGCGTCTGTCGGGCGACCCCGCACACACCATGGCGGGAGAGAATGCCTCACCGGAGATGATCGAGCAGATCCGTGTGCAATACGGACTCGACGGCACGTTCCTCGAGCAGTACCAGGCCTTCATCGGCAATATGCTCGTGCTCGATTTCGGCTCTTCGCTCGCCACCGGGCGTGACGCCATGGAACTGGTCCTCGAGCAGCTCCCTCCGACACTCTTCCTGGCGGTGATCGCCATCGCGATCAACGTTGTGGTGGCGGTACCGCTGGGAGGGTGGCTGGGGGCTCGCCCCGAGACCGCGCCCAAAAGGATCACGGGGGTCCTGGTCGCCGTTGTGCAAGGCATACCCGGCTACGTGATCGGACTGGTGCTGATCCAGATCTTCGCGGTCTCCTTCGGGATACTGCCCTCCGTGGCGGGAAGCGGGCTCAGCTCCGTACTCCTGCCGGCACTCACCCTGGCCAGTTTCCAAGTGCCCAAACTGGTCCGTGTGGTCGCCTCCAGCGTGTCTGAGTCGATGGAGCAGGACTACGTCCGTACCGCGCTGGCCAACGGAGCCAATCCCTCGGAGGTACTCTTCCGACACGCGATGCCCAACGCGCTGCTGGCCACGACGGCGCTCATCGGTGCGCAGTTCGCCTTCTTGCTCTCCGGCTCCCTCATCACCGAATACCTGTTCAACTGGCCGGGGCTCGGTCTGCTCCTGGTCAATTCCGTGACCAGACTGGACTTTCCCGTGGTTCAGGCCGCCGTGTTCGTGATCGCCCTGCTGGTGTTCCTGGTCAACACGGCGATGGACCTGCTCTTCCAGGTCGCCGACCCCAGATTGAGGAGAAGGTGATGAAGCCAGTGACCGAACGGAGCTCGCAAGGGCGACCCGCCCCGCGTGGGCCCTTGTTCCCCAGGCGACGAACCGCGGTGAGAC
>DXDP01000524.1 GCA_019115445.1 Candidatus Nocardiopsis merdipullorum | reverse complement strand
CCGGCCTCCCGCTGAAGGGGTACACCGATCCCGTGGTGCGCCTCGAAAGGCCCCCCGTCTCGTTCTGCGGGGGTGCTCGTTGAAGAACGAATCGACCTATCTGACCGACCTGGCCGCGGCGCTGTGGCCGTGTGGCGGCCTGCTCGGCCCCGGTGAACTGAGCAGGAGCCACCGATCCCGACGTAGACACGGCGGCCAGTACCTGCCCTTCCCCAACGCACAGAGTCCACGAGTGATCCTTCCCGTACACGATCGCTCCGTCGCCGCCCGGGGCATCACGTCCTTCTTCCAGGTCCACTCGCTCACCGAGCGGATCAGGACGCTGCTGCTCACCGGGGCGTTCGCCACCGGTCTGGCCCCTCTGGTACTGCGTGACCGGCTGTACGTGGGTGCGGGTCCAAGGATCGAACAGGCCTTGGCCTCGGCCCTGAACCGTGAGTTGAACATCGTCATCCACGTCGGGCCACCCAGGGCCAACCGTAAACCCGTCCTTTTGCTCCTCACCCCCGGTGGGCGCACCATCGGCTACGCCAAGGTCGCGACCAACGCCCTCACGTCCCGGCTGGTACGGGCCGAGGCCAAGGCCCTACGGCGGCTGGACACCGCACGACTCCCGGACGTGACCGTCCCTCGTCTGCTTCACGAGGGGGAATGGAACGATCGTCCTCTGTTGGTGCAGGAGGCTCTTCCCATCGGGGAGCAGACCGACCGGCCCACCCGCCACCAACTACTGCGCTGCATGACGCAAATCACCCAAATCACCGTGGTGCGGGAGCAGCGTCTGTCCGACAGCACCTACCGGCGTTCACTGGAAGAACGCATCATCGGGCTCAACCGGCACCCGGACGCCCCGCACCTGCACACCGCTCTGCGCCGCCTGCCGGACGTGTCGTTGCCCTTCGGTGCCTGGCACGGCGACCTGACCCGGTGGAACGTGGCCAGTACGGCGCGGCGGGCCTTCGTGTGGGACTGGGAGCGTCTCTCCCTGAACGCACCCGTGGGCTTCGACGCACTGCACTACGACCTCAACGAGTGCGTCCAGTCCGGCGTGCACCCGGGCGTGCATCGCTGGCTCGACAGTGGCTCCCGCCTGCTACACGATCCTCTCGTCGCCGACATGGGGCTACGCCCGCGGGCCGTGTCGACGGTGATGGCTCTTTACCTGATCGACCTGGCCACCCGCTATCTGCAGGACCGACAGAACCAGGGCAACGACCGTCCGGTTTCTGTGGACGACTGGCTCCTGCCCACTCTCGAAAGTTTGCAGGAGCGGGCCACACACGAGGCTGTGCGGGCCACCGGATGATTCGGGGTTCACCCGTTCGCGGGTGTCCCGGGCACCCGTGGCCGGGATCTCCTCGGTCCCGTCCAGGGACGAAACGCCGGGACCCCCGTCGGGTCGAGATCCGACGGGGGTCCCGGAGGGCTGTAGGTGCGCGGGGTTCCTACAGTCCTACTGGTTACAGACCTTCGACGTTCAACAGCACGTTCACGGTCCCGGAGGGCACACCGCTGAGCTTGTCCTCCCCGCCATTGGTGACCAGCCAATCGAGAACGGTGTCCTGGTCGGCGTCACCGTTGGCGTCCTTGTACAGTGCGGCCGCACCCGCCACGTGCGGGCTGGCCATCGACGTGCCGTCGTAGGTGTCGGTGCCACCGCCCGGCACGGTCGACTCGACACCCACACCCGGGGCGTAGATGTCCACGGCGGAACCGTAGTTGGTGAACGAGGCCGAGGTGTCGGTCTCGTCGGAGGCGGCCACGGTGGTCACACCGGGGGCACCGGCGGGAGAGACGTTGTTGGCGTCCTGGCCCTCGTTGCCCGCGGCGACCGCGACGAACACACCGGACTCGGCCAGTGCACTCACCGCCTCGTCCAGTGCCTGGGAGGTGGGTCCACCCAAGGACAGGTTCGCGACCGATCCGGACTCGGCGTTCTCCGCCACCCACTCGACACCCGCGATGATGTCGTCGTAGGAGCCGGAACCGTTGTCGTCCAGCACCTTGACCCCGACCAGGTCGGTACCGGGGGCGACACCGTAACTGTCGGAGCCGATGGTGCCGGCCACGTGGGTGCCGTGCCCCTGCGCGTCACTGCCGTCACCGTCGTAGGCGTCCCAGCCGAACGTGGCGCGGCCACCGAAGTCGGGGTGATCCACGTCCAGGCCGGTGTCCAGGATGTAGGAGGTGACACCGCTGCCGTCCGCCTCGGTGGTGTAGGAGTCGTCCAGTGGCAGATCCTCCTGGTCGATACGGTCCAGACCCCATGGCACGAAGGTTTCGGCCACACCGACCTGCTCGATGTAGGCGACGCCTTCCTGGGAGCGCAGCTCTTCCACCTCGGCCTGGCTCATGTCGACGGCGTAGCCGTTGATGACCGTTTCGTACGTGTGGTTCACCTGATCGGAGGAGATGCCCAGAGAGTTGGGCTCCAACGATGTGGCGTCGACGGAGTCCTCCAGGACGACGAACCACTCATCGGCGACACCTTCGGAGCTGGTGTACAGCGGTGCCACCTCGTCTGCGCTCGCGGTGGCGGTACCACCCAGAGCAAGGGGGACGGAGAGGGCGCCTGTGGCGAGAACGCCGAGTGCGATCTTCCGATTCGGATGCTTCGTCACGCGTATTCTCCTTATGGGGGTATTGGGGGCTGTCGACAAAGTTTCGGGCGCTCACCACATCCATTAGTGGCCGTGCACCCTCAACTCAGTTCGACACTTTAGTAATTAAGTTACCCAGATGCCAGAGTTCAGCGGATTTTTCTGACATCGCCACTCACGACGTGTAAACACCCACCCCCGCAAGGCATGACGACACGTCGACAAAGCCCCCTGAACAAACGGTTGCGAACATATCAAGGGAACCACGTACCACAATTGAGGCTCGCGTCGCCTCGGAAAATATCCGCGAAAAGAGAATCCAGCGCAAACACTACGCTTTTCCAGTGCGTGAATATGTTTGGCTGTTTCTCATGTCTTGGCCGTGGTTTCTCCTCACACGACAGAGCCCCATGGAGAACGGCCGTTCTCCATGGGGCTCTGTCGTGTGCCCGCTCAGCTCGCTCGGACGACCATTCCCGCCCCGACCGTGGCGTTGGTCCCCTCGTCGATGAGGACGAACCCGCCGGTCTGCCGGTTCTTGGCGTACTCGTCCACGAACAAGGGCTGGGTGGAACGCAGACGTACTCGACCGATCTCGTTGAGGGCCAGGTGCTCGGCCTGCTCGTCACGGTGCAGCGAATTGACGTCCAGCCGATACCTCAGGTCCTTGACCATGACCCTCGCGGTGCGTGTGGTGTGCTTGACGAGGAGCTTGGTGCGCGGTGTGAGCTTGCGAGCATCGGTCATCCAGCACACCATCGCCTCGATGTCCTGCGATGCCACGGGGGCGTTGTTCGGACGGCAGATCATGTCACCACGTGAGATGTCGATGTCGTCCTCCAACAGGAGTGTGACCGACATCGGAGGGCAGGCCTCGGTGATCTCGCCATCGGCCGTGACGATCTTCTCGATACGGGTGCTGAGCCCCGACGGCAGGTGGATCACCTCGTCGCCGGGCTTGAGGACCCCACCCGCGACTCGTCCCGCGTAGCCACGGTAGTCGTGCAACTCCGGATCGTCGGATTTGTGCGGGCGGATCACGTACTGGACCGGAAAGCGAGCGTCGATGAGGTTACGGTCCGAGGCGATGTGCACGTTCTCCAGGTGGTGCAGCAGTGAGGGGCCCTCGTACCAAGGCATGTTCGTCGAGGTACTCACCACGTTGTCGCCGTGCAGTGCCGAGATCGGCACGAATGTCAGATCGCGAACGTCGAGCTTGGTCGCGAACTCGGTGAACTCGCGCTTGATTTCCTCGAAGCGTTCCTGGGAGTGGTCCACCAAGTCCATTTTGTTCACCGCCAACACCAGGTGGGGTACCTGGAGCAGGGTGGTGAGGAAGGCATGGCGACGGCTCTGGTCCTGTAGTCCCTTACGTGCATCCACCAGGATGATCGCCAGATCCGAGGAGGAAGCACCGGTGACCATGTTGCGGGTGTACTGAATGTGCCCGGGGGTGTCGGCGATGACGAAGGTGCGTTTGGGTGTGGCGAAGTAGCGGTAGGCCACATCGATGGTGATGCCCTGCTCGCGTTCGGCCCGCAGTCCATCGGTGAGCAGCGCCAGGTTGGCCCGTTCCTCACCACGCGCGACACTGGTGCGTTCCACCGCGTCGAACTGATCCTCGAGGATGGACTTGGAGTCGTGGAGCAGTCTTCCGATCAAGGTGCTCTTGCCGTCGTCGACGGAGCCCGCCGTGGCGAATCTCAGGATGTCGTTGCTCATGATTTGCCTGGTCCCGGTGTGCGAAGGGTGTGGTCTGCCCGACCGCGGGGATCCGCGACCGTGGAGGGGGTTCGAGTCTGGTGACCAAGATGTGGCCCTCGGGGCGTACCTAGAAGTAGCCCTCGCGTTTGCGGTCCTCCATGGCTGCCTCACCGGTCCGGTCGTCGGCCCGGGTCTGGCCACGTTCGGTGATCCTGGTCGCGGCGATCTCTGCGATGACCTCGTCCAGTTCCACCGCGGTGGACTTGACCGCACCGGTACAGGTGAGGTCGCCGACGGTCCGGTAGCGAACCATCTCGGTGAACACGTGCTCGTCCTCGCTGCGGTTGATGATCGGCGAGTCGGCGAGCAGGATCCCGTCGCGTTCGAAGACCTTGCGCTCGTGGGAGAAGTAGATGGAGGGAAGTTCCAGGCGCTCACGCCTGATGTAGTCCCACACATCCAGCTCCGTCCAGTTGGAGATCGGAAAGACCCGGATGTGTTCACCACGCTCGATGCGGGTGTTGAACACGCTCCACAGCTCCGGTCGTTGGTTCTTGGGGTCCCACTGGCCGAACTCGTCGCGGAAGGAGAAGATTCTTTCCTTGGCCCGTGCTTTTTCCTCGTCCCGCCGGGCACCACCGAAGGCCGCGTCGAAGCCGTGGTCCTCGATCGCTTCCAGGAGAGCAGAAGTCTGCAAACGGTTGCGTCCGGCCCAGCGGCCCGTGGGTTCGGTGACCTTGCCCGCGTCGATCTGTTCCTGCACCGAGGCCACCACCAGTCGGACACCGGCCTCGGCCACACGGCGGTCACGGAACTCGATGACCTCGGGGAAGTTGTGCCCGGTGTCGACGTGCATGACCGGAAAGGGGATCGCCCCGGGCCAGAACGCCTTCTCCGCGAGGCGAAGCATCACAAGGGAATCCTTGCCTCCGGAGAAGAGCAGCACGGGCCGCTCGAACTCCGCGGCCACCTCACGCATGATGAAGATTGCCTCGGCCTCGAGGACGTCCAACTGGGACAGCTGGTAACGCCCGGACGCCTGCTGATTCGCCTGACCCATGAATCCGCCTTAGAAGTCCTGACACGGCCGACGGCGGAGGGGTCGCTCTTCTCAGCCCCCCGCGTGCGGACCGGCACTACCCGAGTCCGCGCCGTCGCGGATGCTCGCCAACAACATACCCGACAATTCCGGTCGACATACAAGGATATCTGGCAGTAGCGGGTCCGTCACGTTGTAGCGCAGCTCAGAGCCGTCGATACGCGAGGCGTGCAGACCGCCTGCACGCGCGACCGCGACGGGGGCGGCACTGTCCCATTCGTACTGGCCACCCGCGTGCACGTAGATGTCGGCCATACCGAGCAGGACCGCACAGACCTTGGCCCCGGCCGACCCCATCGGGAGCACCTCGGCCCCGAGTTGGGTGGCCATGCGTTGCACGAACGCCGGGGGGCGACTCCGACTCGCGGTGATACGCAAACGTTGACCCGCCGGTCGTTCCTCCGGAAGCCAGGGCGGATCGACGGTGGACAGCGTGCTTCCCTGCGCGGGCAGGGCGACTGCGCCGGCCACCAGGTCACCGCTTTCCCACAACGCCACGTGCACGGCCCAGTCGGTCCGGCCGGCCTCGGCGAACTCCCTGGTGCCGTCGAGAGGATCAATGATCCACACCCGGCGTGCCTTCGAACGGTTCGGATCGTCCACACCCTCCTCCGACAGAACCGCATCGCTCGGACGCAGGCGGCCGAGCGCGGAGTAGAGGAACTCGTGCGAAGTGCGATCTCCCAGGGTCCTCAGGACCTCCGGCTCGTCGAAACCGTGCCGAGCACGCAGGCGCAACAACAACTGTCCCGCCTCGTTCGCCAGGTCACGGGCCACCTCATGATCGTTTCGGATGCTCTTCACCGGCTACTACGCTCCCACCCCACGGGTCAC
>DXDP01000523.1 GCA_019115445.1 Candidatus Nocardiopsis merdipullorum | reverse complement strand
TCCATGGTGGTGGAGCTGTTTTCCGTACCCCCGTTCCGTGAGGAAACGCGGTGGACTGCGGGGGAGCGGAGGTGGCGGCCACTGGCGCGCTTTCCGTGGTGAAGTTGTCCTTGGGTCTTCGTTCCGTGAGGAAACGCGGTGGACTGCGGAGGACCAGGGGTGGACCTCACCTTCCTGTGACGTGAGCGAGTCCTCCCGGGAATATCCGGGAGGACTCGCTGCTTTTCTGAGATCATGGACAACCGAGCACGTCAAGTGTGAGCGAACTCACAAATACGAGGTGTTTCGGGTGCTCGTCAGAGTCTGTGGGCGGTTGAGCAAGAGGGTTCCCATGGGCGTTGACGTGCACCACGGACCGCTATCAGTGTGTACAACGCTTATTCTGCGGATGCCGGTGGGTAGGGGGCCCTGTGCATCACCGTGGGAAACGGGAGCCGTCGCACACGGAACGCACATCCTTTCCACCCACCGAGGGGGAGTGCTCGGAATTCGGTTACTGTCGGATTCGGCGAGGGCCGAGGCAACAGGGCCGAATTGATCACGTAAGGCTAGTTAGACGTAGGGGAAGAGCGTGCCACCCACGAAGGGCAGCGCCGGTAAGAACGGCTCGAAGAACACCGAACGGCAGGGGACGGGTACCGCCCTCGTCATCGTCGAGTCGCCGGCCAAGGCGAGGACCATCGCAGGTTATCTGGGGCGCGGCTACGTCGTTGAGTCCAGCATCGGGCACATCCGTGACCTGCCCAACAAGGCCGCGGAGATTCCCGCCAAGTACAAGGGACAGCCCTGGGCCCGTCTCGGTGTGGACGTCGATGGTGACTTCGAGCCGCTGTATGTCGTCAACACCGACAAGAAGGCTCACGTCAAGAAGCTCAAGGAGCTCATGGCGGAGGCGGACGAGCTCCTGCTCGCCACGGACGAGGACCGTGAGGGTGAGGCCATCGCCTGGCATTTGCGTGAGGAACTCAAACCCAAGATCCCGGTCCGCCGCATGGTGTTCAACGAGATCACCGAAGAAGCCATCCAACGCGCGGCCCACAACACCCGTGACCTGAACACCCGCCTGGTCAGTGCCCAGGAGACACGGCGCATCCTGGACCGTCTCTACGGCTACGAGGTTTCGCCCGTGCTGTGGAAGAAGGTCATGCCGAAGCTCTCGGCCGGCCGGGTGCAGTCCGTGGCGACCCGTTTGGTCGTGGAGCGTGAACGCGAACGTATCGCCTTCACCTCGGCCGAGTACTGGGACCTCAAGGCGGTCTTCGACGCCTCGGGGACCGGTGCCGAGGGCGGTCCCGCGACCTTCCCCGCCACCTTGGTCTCGGTGGACGGCACCCGTGTCGCCGTGGGCCGTGACTTCACCTCCCAGGGGACCCTGCGTTCCGACCGTCAGGTACGCCACCTGGACGAGGCGGCCGCCCGTGGGTTGGCCGAACGCCTGGCCGGGGCCGGTTTCTCCGTCCGGTCGGTGGAACGCAAGCCCTATCGCCGTTCGCCCTACGCGCCGTTCCGCACCACCACGCTCCAGCAGGAGGCCTCACGCAAGCTGGGCCTGTCGGCGAAGCAGACCATGCAGGTCGCTCAGCGGCTGTACGAGAACGGTTACATCACCTACATGCGTACCGACAGCACCACGCTGTCGGAGAACGCTGTCAAGGCCGCCCGTTCCCAGGCCCGTCGTCTGTACGGTGCCGACCACCTGCCCGACAAGCCGCGGGTGTACACCAAGAAGGTGAAGAACGCCCAGGAGGCGCACGAGGCGATCCGCCCGGCGGGGGACGAGTTCCGCACACCCGCACAGACCGGGCTGTCGGGCCCGGAGTTTCGTTTGTACGAACTCATCTGGAAGCGCACCGTCGCCTCCCAGATGAAGAACGCCGTCGGCGAGTCCGTCACCGTCCGGATCGAGGGCACCTCCAGCGCGGGCGAGACCGTCGAGTTCAGCGCGACCGGTAAGGTCATCACCTTCCACGGCTTCCTGAAGGCCTACGTCGAGGGTGCCGATGACCCGGCCGCCGACCTGGACGACCGTGAACGTCGCCTGCCCCAAATGGTGGAAGGCGATCCGCTCAAGGCCGAGAACCTGGAGGCCGAGGGGCACAACACCCGCCCGCCCGCGCGCTACACCGAGGCGACCTTGGTCAAGGAACTGGAGGATCGGGAGATCGGCCGCCCCTCCACCTACGCCTCGATCATCGGCACCATCCTCGACCGTGGGTATGTGTTCAAGAAGGGCACGGCCCTGGTGCCGTCCTTCCTGGCCTTTGCCGTGGTGCAACTGCTGGAGCGCCACTTCCGGAACCTCGTCGACTACGAGTTCACCGCCCGGTTGGAGGAAGTGCTCGACGAGATCGCGCGGGGTGACGCCGAGAGCCTGCCGTGGCTGCGTCGTTTCTACTTCGGGGGACAAACCCCCGAGGGAGAGCAGGAGATCGGACTCAAGGACCTGGTGGGGGACCACCTGGCCGACATCGACCCCAAGGAGATCAGCTCCCTGCCACTGCCCGGTACCGACATCGTGCTCCGTGTGGGGCGTTACGGCCCCTACCTGGACCGTGACGGTACGCGGGTCAACGTCCCGGAGGACCTGGCCCCCGACGAACTCACCAAGGAAAAGGCCGAAGAGCTGTTCGCCCAGCCCAGCGGTGACCGTGAACTGGGCACCGACCCGCAGACCGGGCGGACCGTCGTGGCCAAGTCCGGCCGGTTCGGCCCCTACGTCACCGAGTTGATCGAGGAACCCACCGAGGACGAGGCCAAACCCAAGAACAAGGGCAAGGCCAAGGTCAAGCCACGAACGGCCTCCCTGCTCAAGTCCATGAGCCTGGACACCGTCACTCTCGAGGACGCGCTGCGTCTGTTGTCCTTGCCCAGGGTCGTCGGTGAACTCGACGGTGAAGAGGTCACGGCACAGAACGGCCGTTTCGGGCCCTACATGAAGAAGGGCACCGACAGCCGTTCCCTGGAGACCGAGGAGCAGATCTTCACCATCACCTTGAAGGAGGCCGAGGAGCTCTTCAGCAAACCCAAACAGCGGGGTCGGCGTGCTGCCACACCGCCTTTGCGGGAACTCGGGGAGGACCCGGCCACCGGCGCGAAGATGGTGATCAAGGACGGCCGGTTCGGCCCCTACGTCACCGACGGGCAGACCAACGCCTCGCTGCGCAAGGGTGACGAGGTCGAGTCCGTGAGTGACCTGCGTGCCGCCGAGTTGCTCGCCGAACGTCGTGCCAAGGCCCCGGCCAAGAAGAAGTCCGCGGCCAAGAAGACAACGACGAAGACGACGAAGACGACCACGGCGAAGACCGCGGCCAAGAAGAGCGCCACCAAGAAGACGGGTGAGCCGAAGACCGGTCCGAAGGGGAGCAAGGGCGCCTGACACCCCCGGGCACCGATAGGCTCACCCCGAGCACGAACACGGACCACCAACGCGGTGGTGGACCCGCCTGCGCCGGCACACACGGATGTGACGCACGGTAGGGATGTTCTCCACCCTGTTGGGGCATGATCCTCCCTACCACTAGTGTGGGCGCGCCGGCACACGGAAAAACCCGTGGTCCCGGCGAGCCCCCACAAAAAACCTGTGGGGCCCTGGGCCCCACGTTCCCCTTCCCCCTCATCGATAATCTTGAGCGCTATGAGCAGATCTGCACCCCTTGGAGCGCCGACCGAGGCGCACAACGTCCTCGCGATCACATCCTTCCGAAGGTTGTGGATCTCGCTTTCCCTGTCCAGCCTCGGCGACTGGTTGAGTCTGCTGGCACTGATCTCCCTGGCGGTGATCTTCACCGCGGACTCCTCCGCACTCGTCGGCCACCTGGTGGTCGCG
>DXDP01000522.1 GCA_019115445.1 Candidatus Nocardiopsis merdipullorum | reverse complement strand
TTTTCCGTGGTGGTTTTGGTGGAAGGGTTATACCCGGTCTCTTTTCGAACCCGGTCGTGAAGTCTTCTTACGCTGATGGTACTGCCCTGTGGTGGGGTGGGAGAGTAGGTTGCTGCCACGGTTTTTCTTTGAGTGGGGGTGGGGTTGGTGCCTGGTAGGGGTGCTTTCCTCTCCCCCGCTCTCTTTTTTGGGTGGGCTTGTGAACATGTGAAAACAGGGGTTGGTGGGGGTTGGTGGGTGGTGTCACCACCACAAAAACCCACTGATAAACGCATGAAAACTGTTTATGTAATGCCCTTGAACCAATCCTAAAAACTTACTGAAAAGATTGACTGCAGGGATTTGATGGGTGTTCTGAAGGTGTGATGCTTTCCCTTGAGATGCCCAGTTTCGCAGCGATTGGATACACGTTGAACGACGTGTGACGACCACTGCGCGATCGGAGTGGTCGATCGGCCTTCCCCACCCACCGGGCGTGGTTTTTCAGGGCCTGCACCCCCACGTGGGCACCTGTTGACAGTGTTCCGGTGTGCGGAGCCTGCGCTACCGCGCTGACCCCGCACAGAGGTCCTCCCCCGCCATATAGCAGGGCCCAGCCCCGAAGGAACATCTTGGGGCCCTTGGACCCTGCTGCTGCGTTATTTTTGATCGTCGTCGGCCTCTGGGGTTTCGACGAGCTGCTGTAGCAGCGCAACGAAGTCTTCTTCACTCATGGTTGACCAGTCCACATGCTCGTTCATGTCCTGCGGTTTTCCCAAACTTGGCGGTCGATAAGCCCCTGGGGTGGCTTCCGCCCGGAAAGAACGGGGCGTCCGAGTTGCTGTGGATGATCGAAGAAGGGAGCAGAGTGTTCAGACACGCTGCCTGAGCGCACTTCGGCACTGAGGGCAACGGCAGCGCTTGTTGTAGCCGGTGACGGTGCCGTGCGGCAGGGTTTCGTCTCGCTGCTCTGTGAGGGTGGCGTCCAGTTGCTCCCCGAAGGCAGTGAGGATCCGGGCGGTGGAGAACACCAACTTCGGACTGACCTCCAGTTCCGCTGCGGCATCATCGACGTGCTTCCCCATACGGAGTTTGGCGATGAGACGCGACCGGATGCTGGGTGGCATCTGCGCTTCCGCGTTCGCGATCAGCTGCTCGGCGTCGTCAATGGGGTAGCTCATAGGTTTCCTCTACGTGTACGGACACGCCCTCCGAAGCGGGCACCTCAAGCATCGTACGCGGTATCTCCTTGCCGACAGTTGAATGAGACGTAGGTGACAAGCAGGAAGGAACCGGGTGGAATGCTTCAGGGTGTGCGGTCGAGGCCATGGTGCCTCCTGCTGCCGACACTCTGAAGGATTGTGATTGTAGATGCGGACGTGGCTCAAGAAAAAACAGTTATAAGGACTTATCTGTTCATACGTTGAAGCACCAGCAACAGGGTGCGACAAAAAGTACGAACGTTCTCATTGAGCTCGAACGGTGGGACGACTCCACCCTTCCTGTATCGAAAAAGCAGCTGGTTTCCTCAAACGCATTGCCAGTTATTGGAAGCCGTGTTTTGCTGGTGGTCTGACCAATCCTTCAGCCCCTGAGTCATTGGATCGGTGTTATGGCAGGCCCCATGGTCCTCCGCCGACGTCTGTCCGCCGAACTCCGTCGTCGACGCATTCAGTCCGGTATGACCCTCAGCGACGTGGCAGAGGAACTGGAGTGGTCACCGGCCAAACTCGGCCACATCGAGACCGGGATCCGTAAGTGGCCCTCGGCCATGGAAATCTCCGCGCTCCTACGGCTGTACGGGGTGTCCGAACGGCAACGTGAGGCCGTCCTGACGCTCGTGCACGAGTCTCGTCTGCGTCCGTGGTGGTCCGAGTACAAGGATGTGCTCTCCTCCGCCTACGTCGGCAACGAGGCCGGTGCTGTGTCCGTACAGTCCTACGCGGGCATCTTCGTTCCCGACCTGTTGCAGGTACCCGAATACACGGCTCGGATCGCACGCGCCCTGGGGCACTCCGCACCGGCAGCGGAGCGGATGGTCGAGGCCTACCTCAAGCGCCAAGAGCTTCTCGACACGGGTGCTCTGGCGCGCTATCACGCAATCCTCGAGGAAGATGCCTTGCAACGCATCGTGAGCGATCCGGAACTGCTGCGGACCCAAGCCGGTCGGATCATTGAGCTCGTCACAGAATCCGACAGGGTGACCATCCAGTTGCTGCCCACCTCGGTGGGGCCCCATCCCGGTGTCACGGGGCCGTTCTCCGTGCTGGAGTTCGACGAGGACGAGGCGGCGCTCGCCTACGTGGAAGCCACGCAGGGTGGGGCGATCCTCGAGTCGGAGGAAGCGGTCAACAGGTGCAAACGTATCTGGTCGCAACTGCTCGACATCGCGGCCTCGCCTCGCAGGACGGTGGAGATTCTACGCAGGATGGCGTTGCTCACATGACGGTCACCCGCACATTGATCCCAGAAGTTGTCGAGAATCGGGTCGCCATGGCAGAGAGTGCTCGGGATGGCTTGCTAGTCTGCTTGGTGACAACCTCATAAAGTTCTTTGGGAGGCGCTGTCCTCGGGCAGCAGCCTCGCCCACGAACCTGATCGACGAAAGGGTCCGGACAGTGAAGAAGATCATCGTTCTGGCGCTGGTGGCCCTCGGGGCTTTCGCCGTCTACCGCAAGATCCAGGCGGACCGCGCCGAGCTCGACCTGTGGACCGAGGCCACGGCGGCCGGCGAGAGCTGACCGGCGGAATCGCCTCGGAGGATTCCACCGGGCGGCCGGAGGCAGGCCCCGTGGGTGCTGCCCCGGAACGCCCGAGAGCAACACGAAGGCGTGGGCGGGCAAACATCCCGTGGTGCGGCCCACGGCTTTGTGCTGTGCCGGTTCATGTACCCGGGTACGGGAACCGATGAACAGGGTGGTCTTCCGAAGAAGGTATGCTCTGCTTGGTGACCGGGGTTCTCGTACCCGGGTCCGAGGGGCCATAGCTCAGTTGGTAGAGCACTGGTCTTGCATACCAGAGGTCAGGGGTTCGACTCCCCTTGGCTCCACCAGGAAATAACAGCAGGTCAAGCGTGACGACGGGGACCCCCTACGGGGGTCCCCGTTCTTTTTTTCCGGCACCCGGTACACATTCAGTACAGGTGAGCATGGGCTGGGTCGCCTCCCCGAGTGCCGTGGAAGGCTTCACCGCCATCCATTCCGCCGCCTCGCCGAGCTGGTCGGAGAACAGGTGCCCGTGATGATCGAGAGTCATTGTCGCAGTGATGTGACCAACGCATCATTCGTACGACCTTCACGTCGGCGCCCGCCACAACGGTGAGGGCGGCTGTGTGCGCATGAGCGGCACGTACAAGGGCGAGGGGGAGTCGATCGACGTCGTGTGCCGCTCGGCCTGGTGGTGGCCGATGGCGGCGTGTACAGCTCGTTGGAGAAGTGGCAGGTCCGGGAGATGTCGCCGCTGTATCGTTCTCGCTTCTCACCGAGCGGGTCGATGCGCCAGTGTATTCGGTGGAGCCGTCTTCCTGAGGACTATGATCTCGATCGCTTCGCCACTGTGTCCGATGAATCTGCTTATTCCTGACTTGCGGCAAACGTGTGCTTCACGGGGGTTTACGCGCACGGGTGTTTTTGTGCGATTTCGTGGGTGGAGGCCTGAAGGGTGAATCGTCGATGGTTACCAATCAGTATTTCTGTGTGCGACGAGTCGTGACGAGTCATTTCGAAGGGCGGACCGATGCGGGTGGAGGCTGTCCGGCCCCGGGATCTGTATAGTCCGTCCGGACCAGATGAGTGACTCAGAGTCCACTTCGCCGCGACTCGTCGCTCTCGGTCCCGCTATTGGTTCCCCTTGATGAATCCGCAGGTCATCTTGGGTATTCCTGGGGCCTGTAAGGGGTGCTCGACCCTTTGTTTCGCTGAGGCTTTTCCTACCATGTTCAGTTACTCTCTGTGTGTGTATGATGACACTCTCTTGTATTGCGATGGTTCTACTGGGCCATGCGAGAAATAGGCCTCTTGGGGACTGTTGGCGAACTGGGACGAACCGTAGTTTCGACACCAGCGACAACGAGGAACGCAGCGAGCCGAAAAACCCCGAAGACGTACCGTGCGGCCCCCCGTCCGGTCCCGTAACCAACGTCCTCGGAGCGGCCACCGTTCCTCGCCCGCCACCGGACATGCCGGGTGGCGGGGTCATGAACACCACACATGCTGATCTTGGGAGTGGGGCAACATGTGGAATGAAAAGATGGCGGTTCGCGCCAAATGCCGAGAAATCGATCCTGATGCCTTGTTCGTGCAGGGTGCGGCACAGAACCGAGCCAAACTGATCTGCCGAGGCTGTCCTGTCCGGACACTGTGCTTGGCGGAGGCGCTCGACAACCGCATCGAGTTCGGTGTCTGGGGAGGCATGACCGAACGTGAACGGCGTGCCTTGCTCAGGCGACGCAAGGACGTCGTCAGCTGGTACGAGCTCCTCACCACTGCCGAACGCCACTACGAACAGGAAAAGGCACAGGAAGAAGCGGATCGTAAAGCCGTACCCGTCGCCGTAGCCAGGTAGACGAACGGACACTCGCGTCCCGGGGAGGGGATCGCGAAGCGACCGAACGGCCGACGGAAGTCGGGGCCGTCCCATCAGCACTTCCGACTATGGGTGTAGACCGGACTCAGGGGAGGGTCAGGGTCGGTCCCGATACCGCGCGACGGGATGATGACGCATCATGGAAGAAGCACGGTTGTCAGTGATCGTGCTCTCGTCGGCGTTGGGAGGTGAGAAGTGGCTGTGCAGGATCCTCAGTATCCAGCAAGGCGCTTCTGGGAAAAGGACACCGGACAGCAACACATCCGCCTTACTCACATCGACCGAGACGCGGTTGCCGAAGTACTCCGGGAGGCCTACAGCAAGGGCCAGCTCGACGACGAGGAGTTCGAGGAACGCATCGATCTGGCGATGCGGGCCAAAATCGAGGCCGACATCGTCCCTCTGACCGATGACCTCGGCATCTCCACCGCGGGCGGGCGGTCCGGGGCCGTGCCCACCGAGGAAAGCGCAAGCCGCCGGGCAGAAGACAAGGAACCGCTGCCGAGCACCCCCGCGGAACGGGTCGTGGCGGCGGTGGGGCACGCCGGCAACTACTTCGCCCCGGTCCTGGCACCCCTTGTCCTGTTCCTGCTCAGCGACAAGGTATCGCCCTACGTACGGCGTCAGGCGATGGAATCACTGAACTTCCAGCTGTTCTGCATCATCGCAGGGACCGTCAGTGTGCTTCTGTTCTGGCTGGTGCTGCCGATCACCATGATCATCTACTGCGCTCTGGGATGGTTCGCCCTCCCGGCCGTGGCCAGTATCGCGAGCCTGGCGGGCAAGAACTGGCGCTATCCGATGTTCTTCCGGCTCCTCAAGGACAACTGAGGAAAAAGCGGACCGCCGGGGCAAGAAATGAGCCCCGGCGGGTATACCCCGGCGTCACCGTCAGTTCCCGGGACGCCCGTTGTCCTTGCTCCGGTCGGCACCGGCAGTGGTACGGACGGTCTCCTTGGCCTTGCCCTTGGCGGACTGGGCGGAATCGGCAGTCTTCTCGGCAGCGTCCGAAGCCTTCGTCGCCAGATTCTCGCGGGTCTCACGGACCTGGTCGCGTGCCTGGTCCAGGTGCTCCTGCCACTCGGCGTCCTGCGAAGCCTGGCGTAGGCGGATCAGTGAGTAGACGACCACGCCACCGACCACGGCGGCACCTCCGATGATCAGCGTGCGACGTACACGCCGATTGCCGCTGCGCAGTGCCCGTAGTCCACGGCGTGGCGGAGCCGGGTCCATTCGCTGGGCAGCGGTGGTCAAAAGATCGGCGACACGGGGAGCGACCGTGTCCTCGACGCGCTGGGCGGCGGTTTCCAGCCGTGGGGCGGTCCAGCCTCGCGCCTGGAAGAGTCGTTGGGCGGCCTGGTCGCGTGCCTGGTCTGCGTACGGTCCCAACCGTTCGGCCTGCTCTCTGGCCACCTCCTGCAGGCGGGTGAGAGCCACCTCGGCCTCCGTGCGCGCCTTGCGACGCTTGGCAATGATAGGCACGTCGTCAGCTCCTTCGATCGCGTTCGTTCTTGCCATCCACCCGGTGGACGGGGGAAACAAACGGGTGGTTTGCCGTCGTCCTTCCCCGTGACCCGGGTGTTATCTCAACTTACGTCCACTCCGTCTGTGATCTGTGTTTCAACACCGATCGTTTCGATCTCGGCCCCCAAGGACGAGTGTGCTTCGAACGCCCTGAGTGGGGGTGATGGACGGGTACCGTGAGCACGTAAGCGGAACTCGACCGAAAGGCACGTAGGTGTCGGACTCCAAGGCTCGGCCCACCGCGCGGCTGAACACCTCCAAGGGAACCATCGTCGTCAAGCTCTTCGAGGAGGAGGCACCGGAGACGGTGGCCAACTTCATCGGGTTGGCCGATGGCTCCAAGCAGTGGATGGATCCCACCACGGGCAAACCGTCCAACAGCAGTCTTTACGAAGGCACCATCTTCCACCGGGTGATCGACGGTTTCATGGTCCAGGGCGGTGACCCGCTCGGCACCGGTCGCGGTGGTCCCGGTTACACGTTCAAGGACGAGATCCACCCGGACCTGCGTTTCGACCGGCCGCTCCTGTTGGCCATGGCCAACGCGGGCCCGGGAACCAACGGTTCGCAGTTCTTCATCACCGTCGACAAGCCTTACTGGCTCGATGGTCGGCACACGATCTTCGGTGAGGTCGTCGAGGGGGAGAACGTGGTCACTGCGATCTCCAAGGTCGCCACCGACCCTCAGGACCGCCCCCACGAGGACGTGGTCATCAACAGCATCGAGATCAACCGGTAGTACACCGTGAGCAGACCCCGAGGAGTGAAAACCCACTCATGAGCGAGTCGCCGCCGCCGTTCGGTCGATCGTCCGAACAGGGGGCACCGGCCCCTCGTACCTGCTACCGGCATTCCGAACGTGAGACCGGGGTGAGCTGCACCAGGTGTGAGCGTCCCATCTGTCCGGACTGCATGCACGAGGCGTCGGTGGGCTTCCAATGCCCTTCCTGTGTTCGGGAGGGCAACAGCAAAGAGCGCGCGACACGAACCGTCTTCGGGGGGCGGGTCGTGGAAAAACCCTACGTGACCTGGACCTTGTTGGGGCTGATCGCCGCAGTCTATTTCCTTCAGATGGGAACGGCCCAGGCGTTCAACGCACCGGTGGGTTCACCGCTGGTGAACATGTTCAGCATGCAAGGGGTCGCGGCGGTCGAGGGCGGCCAGTGGTATCGGCTGATCACCTCCGCGTTCCTGCACGGCGGGCTTTTCCACGTGCTCTTCAACGGCTATGCACTGTTCCTGCTCGGTACGTCACTGGAGCGGTGGCTGGGGCATGCGCGCTTCCTGGCGCTGTGGGTGCTGGGTGCGCTCTCCGGGTCGGTGCTGAGCCTGCTCGCGGTTCCTCTGCAGCCGTCCGTCGGGGCCTCCGGTGCGATCTTTGCGCTCTTCGGTGCGGTGTTCGTCATCGGCAGGCGCCTTGGTCTGGACACGCGGATGATCACCATTTTGCTCGCGGTCAACCTCGGGATCACGTTTTTGGTGCCGGGGATCTCGTGGACGGCGCACATAGGTGGTCTGGTGGCCGGTCTGGCGATCGGGGCGGTCTTCGCCCTGCTGCCCAGAGGCAAGTCCGACTTCCGGCGCAGGACCTTGGTCCACACACTCATGCTGGTGTCCTTCAGCGTGCTCCTGGTTGCCCTGGCCATCGGGGGTCCCCACATCGTCTGGCCGTACGTGCTCGCCTGAGGGCACGCAGACGAAGCAGGCCCCGGGAACACGCGGTTCCCGGGGCCTGAATGCGAGGCGACACCGAGGCACGGCGATATGCCACGAGCGGCAGAGGGTGGCTGTGGCGCGGTGCGTCAGTGCCAGCGGGTGGACAAGATCACGGCGATGATGATGCCGCTGAACCCGATCAGCAGGTTCCAGTTGTGCCAGTCCTGCATGTAGGGGATGTACTGACCCGCGATGTAGTACACACCGATCCAGATGATGCCCAGGACGAAGAAACCGAGCATGGCAGGCACCAGCCAGCGTGGACTTACCTTGGGCGTCTCCTTGGAAGGAGGCGGCGTGTAAACAGCCTTCTTCTTGCGATCGCTGCGGGACTTGGGCACGGTCGCTGCTCCAAAGAGGTGGGGTGGTTCGAAAGTAATTCCCTAGTCTACGCACAGAAACGAGCAATCGTCACCGGCAGCTCCTCACTGTGGTATTCGGCCCACGTGGTACATCGAGGGGCGCCGCCGATCGGTACGGCGGCGCCCCTCGAACACGTTCACCCGGTGGTCGTCACGGGACCATGGCGGACCGCTCCCAAGGGGGAGTCAATTGATCCTCGGGATCCTCGGATTCGGTCGGTGGTTCCTCGGGGTCGGTGGGTGGCTCGTCGGTCTCGGACGGATCGGTCGGCTCGTCCACGGGAGCGCGGGCGATGGTCACGGTCACGGTGGTGTCGGGGTTCACGCTCTGCCCCGAGCCCGGAGCCTGGTTGATGACCGTGCCTTCGGGTGCCTGGTCGTCCTCACGTTCCTCGAACTGGGCGTTCAACCCGAGCTCTTCCAACGCGGACCGGGCGTCCTCCTGTGTCATGCCTTGCAGGTCGGGGATGGTGACCTGTTCCGGGCCGGAGGAAATCAGCAACGTGACCTCGCTGTCGGCAGCGACCTCGGAACCGGAGGATGGGTCGGTCCCTATCGCGCTGCCTTGGGAGATCTCGTTGTCCGGCCTGGTGTCTGTGGTGATGTTCTCGAAACCCGCCTCGTTCAGGGTGTTCATGGCGTCGGTTTCACTCTGACCCTCAACGTCGGGGATTTCCACATCGCCGGGACCACTGGAGACCATCAGGGTGACAGGGTCGCTGACAGGGATTTCCTTCCCGGCTTCCGGATCGGTCTCCAGGACGGTGCCTTCCTCGGCCTCCTCGTCGGACTGCTCCTCGGTGGTGATGTTTTCGAACCCTTCGTCCTCAAGGGTGGTTCGAGCTTCCTCCTCAGAGACCCCGACCACGTCAGGAATCGCGACCTCCGTGGTGTCCATGTCAGTTCGGGTGAACAGCCAGAAGGCCAGGATCAGCGAGCCGATCACACCGAGAGCGAGCAGAAGCCACAGAGCGGCCTTACCCGCACCACCCTTCCGCTTGCTGTCCTCGTAGTCGTCGTAGTCGTCGTAATCGTCGTAGGGCTGCTCGTCGGCAGGCGGCAGAGTAGTGGTGGCGCCCGCCGCGGCCATCGCCATGGTGCCGGCCTGGGTGGGCATCCCGGCCATGCCGCGCTGGATGTCGGTGCGCATCTCCGCGGCGTTCTGATACCGCTGTTCGCGGTCCTTGGTCATGGCCCTGAGGGTGATGTCCTCCAGCCAGTCCGGCACCTGCGGGTCCACCTCGGTCGGCGGGATCGGGTCCTCACGCACGTGCTGATAGGCGATGGAGACAGGTGAGTCCCCCGTGAAGGGAGGGTGGCTGGTGAGTAGTTCGTAAAGGACACAGCCCGTCGAGTAGATGTCGCTGCGCGGGTCCACACGTTCGCCCCGGGCCTGTTCGGGGGAAAGGTACTGCGCGGTCCCGATCACCTGGGAAGTCTGTGTCATCGTCGCCTGGTCGTCACCCATGGCACGGGCGATACCGAAGTCCATGACCTTGACCTCGGCATTACGGGTCAGCATGACGTTGGCGGGCTTGATGTCCCGGTGCACGATCCCGTTGTCGTGGCTGTATTCCAGGGCCTTGAGGATTCCGTCGACCAGTTCGGCAGACCGTTCCGGTAGCAGTTTGCGGTCGTCGTCCAACAGTTCCTTGAGGGTGCGCCCATCCACGTACTCCATGACGATGTACGGGATCGACACACCGTCGACCATGTCCTCGCCGGTGTCGTAGACGGCGATGATCGCTGGATGGTTCAGGGACGCCGCGGATTGGGCCTCACGGCGGAACCGAGCCTGGAACACGTGGTCGCGTGCCAGGTCGTACCGGAGGGTCTTGACCGCGACGAGCCGGTCCAGGCGTAGGTCGCGTGCGCGGTGTACCTCGGCCATACCACCACGCCCGACGATGCCGTCGAGCTCGTAGCGGCCGCCGAGTAGCCGGGGCTGGGACATGTCGTGCACTAATCCTCGTGTCTTCCGGAGGCTGCCCGCAGGCCGCCGCCTGGCCTGAGCATCTTTTGCTCATTGCGTCGTCACGGTCTTGCAGATCAATCCCCGCCGTCGTTCGGGGGATCGTCGTCGCCATCCCCAGGGGGCTCTTCGGGCGGGGGTGTGTCCCCGGGGCCCTCGTCACCCGGGTCCGGTTCGTTCTCGTCATCGCCCTCCCCCGGGGGATCGGTGGGTTCCTCCTCGCCCTCATCGGGCGTGGGGGTCTCCGGGGTGTAGGTCTGGTCGGGTTCGGGCCACCAATCCTCCTGGGGTTGCTCCGGTTCCATCGGGGTCTCGACGGGTGCGTCCTCTTCTGATTCCACCGTGGGAGACGGCGGGGGAGACTCGACCGTGGCCGGTGTGTCGACAGAATCCCGGGCTGTGTCCGTCTCACTGTCACCCCCGAAGAAAAATCCGCCCACCACAGCACCGACGATGAGGACGGTGGCGATGACAGCGGCCAACACCACGGGGATGCGGACGGGCCACCTGGAATCCGATTCCTCTGTCAGGGTAGGGGAATCACCACCCTGACCTGGAGAGACAATGGTTTGGTCTGCGGTTTGGTGGGTTCCGTGATCCTCGGTTTCGGTGACCGGGCTCACCACGGTGGTGGGGGGCGTGCCGGTGAAACCCGTGGCCGGGGTCGGGGGTCCGGTACCGGCGTTCGAACGAATCACCGCAGCGGTGTGGGCGACCTCACTGGCCGAGCTCGGCCGGTCCGCCGGGTCCTTCAGAAGCAGGGACGAGACCAACTCGTTCACGTCGGCGGGGACGTGTGCGGGAAGCTCCGGTGGTTCTTCTCGGGTGTGCGCGAGCGCCAGCGCGACCGGACTGTCACCGGTGAACGGTGGTTGTCCCGACAGGCACTCGTAGGCGACCACCCCCAGGGCGTACAGGTCGGATGCCGAGGTGGCGGGGCGTCCCGAGGCCTGCTCGGGTGAAATGTACTGGGCCGTGCCCATCACCATGCCGGTCTGGGTCAAGGTGACCGACATGTCGCCGCGTGCGATCCCGAAGTCGGTGAGCTTGAGTTGGCCCTCCCCGGTGACCAGCAGGTTGCCAGGTTTGATGTCGCGGTGGACCACTCCTCGGGCGTGCGCCGCCGCGAGCGCCTTGGCGGCCTGGCACACGAAATCCAAGGTCTGGTCCGCCGACAACGGGCCTTGCTCCCGGAGTATCTGGGAGAGGGGTTCACCGACCACGAGTTCCATGATGAGGAAGGCCCGGCCGTCCCCTTCCCCGTAGTCGTAGACCTGGGCGATCCCCGGGTGGGACAGGCCTGCGGTGATACGGCCCTCGGTCCGGAACCGCTCCCGGGCCGTGGGCTCCGCCATTTGCGCAGGGTGGAGCAGTTTCACGGCCACAAATCTGTTGAGCAGGGTGTCGGTGGATTTCCACACGGTACCCATACCGCCGGAGCCGACCTGTTCCTCCAAGCGGTAGCGATTACTCAACACGGTCCCGCCGAGCTCAGCGGGACCGCTACGGGAAGTCGGCTCGTGGGCGCTCACTACAGAACCACTGCCTCCATCATCTGACGGGCGATCGGTGCGGCGTTCTCGTTACCGCTGCCACCGCCGTGCTCGATCACGACCGCCACGGCGATCTGAGGATCGTCGGCGGGGGCGAACCCGATGAACCAGTTGTGTGTGCCCTGGTCACCTCCGGTCTCGGCGGTACCGGTCTTGCCTGCCACCTCCATACCGGGGATGGCGGCGTTGGTGCCAGAACCGCCCTCCTGAGTGACCAGAGTCATCATCTCGGTCAGCGTCTGGGCCGTGCTGGCGCTCGTGGCTTGTGAGTAGGGCTCCGGTGAGGCCTGGGTGACCACGGACATGTCGGAGTCACGCACCGAATCCACCAGGTAGGGGTGCATGACCTCACCGGAATTGGCGATACCCGCGGAGACCATGGCCATCTGCAGGGGGGAGGACTCGACGTTGGACTGGCCGATACCGGCACGGCCGAGGATGTTGCGGTCCTCACCCTCGTTCGGGGCCAAACTCGGAACGACCGAAAGTGGCACTTCGAGGTCCTGGGACTCCGCCTCCGCCTCCGGCTGGAAACCGAAGCCGACGGCCTGTTCGTGCAGTTTGTCACCCCCCACCTCGATCGCCCAGTTGGCGAGCGAGGTGTTGCAGGAGATCTGGATCGAATGGGCCAGGGTGTCCGGATCCCCGTCGTTGCAGGTGCCCCCGGGGGTGGCGTTCGGCAACGGCTTACCGAGTTCCAGGACGTCCGGGGCGTCCATGGTGCTGTCCTGGGTTGCGCCCAGGTGTTCGATGGCCGCGGCTGCGGTGACCACCTTGAACGTCGAACCCGGAGGGTAACGCTCTTGGAAGGCACGGTTCAGCAGGGGTTTGTTCTCGTCCTGTTCCAACTCCACCCAGTTGTCGTTGGACTCTTCCTGGTCCGTGACGCTGGAGACGTCGTTGGCGTCGTAGGAAGGATAGGAAACCGCGCCGAGAATCGCTCCGCTGCCTGGGTCGATGGCAACGGCCGCACCGTTCTTGCCCTGATCGATGAAGCCGTTGTAGCCGGCTTCCTGTACGGCGGGGTCGATGGTCAGCTGTACGTTGGCGCCCTCGGGCTCACGGCCGGTGAGGACGTCCCGGAAGTTACGCACCGCCAGTTGGTCGTCGCTACCGTCCAGCAGGGAGTTCTCGGTCGACTCGATACCGCTGGCGCCGTAGCTGCGAAATGAACCGACGATCGGGGTGTAGAGGCCACCACCCTCGTAGACCCGCTGATAGCGGGGCTGTTCATCATCTTCGGAGATGTCCTCGGAGTAGGCCACGGCCTCCCCGGCGATCTCGATCGGTCCGCGTGGTTCGGTGAGCCGCTCGGTGTACTGCCGGCCGTTGAGGGGATCGTCCTTGATCGCTTCCGCATGGAACCCCTGGAGCCAGGTGGTCTGCAGCATCAGAGCGGCGAAGAGGAGCATCGAGAAGATGGCAAGGCGTCGGATCGGTGTGTTCATCGTCGAATCACCTGGGTCGCCCCCTCGTCCTGGATCGCTTGCGGTGCGGGTCGACGGGCGTTGTCACTCATACGCAGAAGAAGCCCGATCATCAGCCAGCTCGCCATCAGGGCAGAACCACCCGCGGCGAGGAACGGCGTGGTCATACCGGTCAGCGGGATGATGCGAACCAGACCACCGAGGACGACGAACACCTGGAAGCACATGACGAACGCCAGACCGCTCGCGAGCATCTTGATGAACAACTCACGGGAGGCCAGGGCGATACGCATGCCACGCTGCACCAGGATGAAGATGACCACCAGGATGGCCATGAGACCGGTCAGACCGAGTTCCTCGGCCAAGGAGGCGAGGATGAAGTCGCTGTCCGCGGCGAAGATCTTGTGTGCCTGGCCACCGCCCATGCCAGTGCCGAACAGCCCTCCGTAGGCCATACCGATCTGGCCTTGGACCAGCTGCATGCTACCGCCGAGCGCGTCGTAGACCTCCTGGTCGAAAGCGTTGAACCAGATGTTGACACGCTGTTCGAAGTGCCAGAAGAGCTGGAAAGCGACCGCGGCCGCGGCGATGAAGACGGTGAGGCCGATGACCACCCACGACGAGCGTTGGGTGGCCACGTACAACATCCCCAGGAACGTGCCGAACAGCAGCAGTGAACTGCCGAGGTCCTTGGTGATGACCAGCAGACCGATCGCCGCGACCCAGCCGACGACCATCGGCATGAAGTCCCGGGCCCGCGGCAGTTCCATGATCTTCACCGGGCCGATCTTGACCTGTCTTGCAGCCAACGACAGAACTTGCCGTTTGGTCACCAGATAGGAGGACAGGAAGACGACCAGGGCGATTTTGGCGAACTCCGAGGGCTGCAGGGTGAAACCGGCGAACCCGATCCACCGGCGCGCGCCGTACTCGGAGATGCCGATGACCGGCAGCATCGGGAGCGCGATGAGGATGATCGCGCTCAGAGCGCTGATGTAGGTGTAGCGCTGCAGTACACGTGGCTCACGCAGGAAGAACAACAGCGCGATGCACAGGACCATGCCGATCGCGGTCCAGATCAACTGCATACCGACACCGGCGTGCTCGATGTCGCCGGATTCGGCGGCATCCAGACGCCAGATCATGGCCACACCGATCCCGTTGAGGAACAACGCACACGGTAGGATCAGCGGGTCGGCGTAGGGGGCGATGAAACGCAGTGCCACGTGGGTGGCCAGTGCCATGGCCCCGAAGGTGAGGCCGTAGCCCCACATCGCGCCGGGGATCTGTCCGTCGAGGTTGAGTCCCGAGACCGCGATCGCCGCCATCGTGATGACGATGGTGACGCAGATCAGGGTGAGTTCCGCGTTACGTCTTTTGACCGGCGGTAGCTCCGTTGGTGCCTCTGGCGACTTCGTCGGTGCCTGAGGATCGGCTGTGCTCATGGGGTCACCCCGATTCCTCGTTGTCGGCGCCTTCGGTGTCAGTGACGTTCGTGCCCACGTTCTCCCGCATGTCCTCCAGCCGGGAATCGGCATCGTCGAGGTTGTCGAGCGGAATGGTGTTCTCGATGCTGTCACGGTAGCCCTGGTCCAGGGCGTCCAGTTCGATGTCGGTGGTCTCGTGGATCTCCGACAGTTCGATGCCCGCGATGTTGGTGTCGATCCCCCGGTAGATGGCCACGGTCCGACCGTCCTCGGAGGGGCCGATGTAGTACTGGTTGTCGATGTATTGGCGACCGAAGTAGTAGCCGACACCGGCGACGAGCGCAACGATCAGGACGAAAACCAGCACCATGGGCCACCAGCGGCGGGTACGGTACTCGTCTTCCGATGCCGCGGGCCCGGGGGTCGGCTGTGCTTCGTGGTCGCCACGATCGTTGTGAAGGGCCTGGTGGGGCGAGTCGGTGTCGCGCGGCGGATCGTCCTGGATCGGGTCCATCTCGGCGGTGTCGCCGCCCGAGCGCAGTCCCTGCGCACGTCTGGCGGGGGTGTCGTTGCCCTGGTCGACGCCTTCCCGCCGCTGGTCGGCCGCACCGACCACCTGGAAGTCGGTGGTGGGGCCCTCGTGGCCGGTCTCGGCCTCGACGACATCGGCGACCACGGCGGTGATGTTGTCCGGGCCTCCGCCTCGGATGGCCAGTTCGATGAGCTTCTTGGCGGCGGTACGTGGTTCGGCCTCGGTCGTGAGTGTTTCGTGGATGGTCTTCTTGCTGACCACCCCGGACAGGCCGTCGGAGCAGAGCAGGTAGCGGTCGCCGACCTTGGCCTCGCTGTTGGACACGTCCGGGTCGACGGGACTCTTACCGTCGAGAGCACGCAGGATCAGGGACCGCTGCGGGTGTGTGGCGACCTCCTCCTCTGTGATCTTGCCCTCGTCCACAAGGGTCTGCACCAGAGTGTGGTCGTGGGTGATCTGCTCGAAGCGAGGACCGCGCAGCAGGTAGGCCCGGGAGTCGCCGATGTGGATGAGTGCGACATGGGAGCCCGACCACAGCATGGCGGTCAGGGTGGTCCCCATGTTCTCCAGCTGAGGCTCTTCCATGATGCGCCGGGAGAGGGAGGCATTGGCCTGTTCGACGGCCTGTTGAAGCCTCTCCGCCATCTCGTCCGTCCGGGGGTGTTCGGTGTCGAGACGTCGGATCGAGGAGATCGCGATGGAGCTGGCCACCTCACCGCCCGCGTAACCGCCCATGCCGTCGGCGACCGCGAGGAGGTGCCGGCCGGCGTAGCCGGAATCTTCATTGCCTTCGCGGAGGCATCCTACGTCGGAGTACGCCGCGTATCGGAGAGCGATTGTCATTTGCGCAGTTCCAGGACGGTTTTGCCGATACGGATGGGCTGACCCACCGTGATGGGCTGGGGGCGGTTCAGCTTTTGCCGGCCGAGGTAGGTGCCGTTCGTCGAGTTGAGATCTTCCACGAACCAGCGGCCGTTGTCGGGGTAGACGCGTGCGTGCCGACCTGAGGCGTAGTCATCGGTGATGACCAGCGTCGAATCCGGCGCACGTCCGATGAGGATGGGCTGAGAACCCAGGTCCACGGTGGCTCCCGCGAGGGGACCTTGGGAGATGGCCAGGACAGTGGGCTCATTGCGGCGAGACCGTGCGGGCCGAGGGGAAGCGGCCCGCCGTGGAGCGGGACGCGCCGAGGCACGGGATCGCTGCCGGGGCTTCTTCTTTTTCTTCGGGCCGAAGAGGTCCGTGCGAATGACGCCGACCGCCATGAGCACGAACAGCCAAAGCACCGCGAGGTACGCGATCTTGATCAATATGAGGGTCAAGTTGGACATTGAACTGCTCTTCAGCCCCTGTCGTGCTTCGGCCGGGTGGCGGTCATCGGCGCCGCCACCGTGTCTTCCCCACCTTCAAGTCGGTGAGTCTTCGAGGTCTTTCCTCGCGCCCGCGCGGGACGCAGACATTGTGCCCGATCGGTCAGGTCTTCGCGGAGACTACCTTCCCGGCCGGATATCCGACAGCGGGACCCCAACCGGCCTTACCCGGGCGTCGACCTGTCGGATGCTGTTGAGGCGTGGTTGGTTGTGTGCCTCTTCGGAGCACGACGGTCGTTCGCCCGGACAGGATGGTCAGTCTCGCCGAAATGTCATGGTGGTCCGGCCGAGACTGACTCGGCTGCCGTCCACCAGACGGGCCTGGTTGACCTGTTGTCCGTTGACGAAGGTCCCATTGGTCGAACCCTTGTCCACGAGGATGGCCTCGTCCCCGTCGAGACGGATCTCGACGTGGTGCCTGGAGACTCCGTTGTCGACCAGGCGCAGATCGCAGTCGGTTCCACGTCCGAGCAGCGTGACCGGGGTCGTCAGCTCGAAGGACTGCTGCATCCCGTGGCTGGCGATACTGCCCTCGGCGGTTGCACCGCCGGGGGAGATCAGCAACCGAGGACGTCCCGCCTGCTGACGGCCGTCGGTCTGGCCGGGGTCACCGACCGGCCTGCGGACCTCTCCGTCCTTGTCGATCATGCTGCCTCGAACGACACCGGATCGGATCCGGAAACGGCCGGTCTTGAGCCCCTCATCGGCCCTGAACTGGACGCGGACCGGACCGACGAAGGAGTAACCCTGTTCGGTCGCGTAGTCGCGCGCCAACTTCGACAGCTCTTGACCGAGGCTGTCTGCGTAAACCTCCAGGCGCTCCTTGTCGTCGGTCGAGAGTTCCACGATGAAGTCGTTCGGGACCAAGGTGCGGCCCTGGGCGACGATCGCCGCGCGTTCGTCCATCTCTCGCTGGACGGCGCTCGCCACCTCGACCGGTTGGAGCTCAGACTTGAAGGCCATCGCGAAGGTGCCTTCGATCATGCCCTCAAGCCTGCGCTCGAAGCGTTGGAGCACTCCCACGAGGTACCTCCCTTTGTACTCCACTTCGTATGTGTAAACGATCGTAACCGGGCCCGAGTGCTCCCGGTTTCAGTCGCACCCCGAGAACCGCTTCCGAGTCGGCTCGTCGGATGACTCGAAACTTGTGTGCGACCCACCTTCAGGGCGTGCTAGCCTTGTTCATGTCGCAGAGGAAAGGGCGGGAAAACCCGGCCAACCTGCACACACAAATTGACGTAAGTCACTCGGGCGGGTGGCGGAACGGTAGACGCGCACGGTTCAGGTCCGTGTGTCCGAGAGGATGTGAGGGTTCAAATCCCTCCTCGCCCACCAGAATAACCCGGTGACGGTCGTAAGGCGATCGTCACCGGGTTATTCATGTTCCGGTCGCCCACACGCGGGGCCGGAACCGGTCATGCCACCCGGGAGAGCCGCCGGGGGTGAATTCCCCATGCGGTATCCCTGGCCCATGCGGTGTTTGCGGTGTTCACTCGACCGGGGTCGCTCCGTCGAGGTCCCACACCCTCAGGTGTCCGCACATGCCGTTGCGCAGTGGGCCGCTGTTGGTGTCGGCGCTGTACACACCCGAACCTCGAAGGTGTTTTCCGTCACCCTTCTCCAATGCTGCCAGATGTTCCTGAGCGGTCGCAGCTTGGCGGACCACGCCCTTGTGGACGTGATGGTGCCAGCCGACCACCTTCTCCCGCACAAGATCCACCGCGGTGTCGTACAGCCCGGAAAGGGCCGAAGGGCCTTCACGTTCCACGCGTTCGCGTAGTTCCAGGTATCCCTGGACGGCAAGATCACGCCGGGCCCGGGCGGCCTTGGCGGCGGAGGTGACCCCCGTGGGGAGATCGGTGGCCTTTCGGTATGCGGAAGGGTCGGCCAGGACTTCCTGTGGGTAGGTGAGCACGGCGTCCCCTGCCTCGGGCAGTCCAGCATTTTGCATGACCACCAGGATTTCCAGATCGCCACTGTCGTTGACGAGCCTGTGCACGGTTCCCGGTGTGAACCAGAGCAGGCTGCCCGGACGCAACGGTGTGCGCTGGTACCCGGCTCCGCTCAGGGATTCCAGGGCACCCTCGCCCCGCAGGACCACGTAACCCTCGGAGGAGGCGGTGTGCAGGTGGGGGGAGCCACCTGCCTGGCCGTCCTCGGCGAGCCAGTCGTAGACCCGTAGGTGTGTCACAGCGGTACCGCCGGGGAAGGCAGGCACGGTGGAAGCGTTCATGTCGATCCCCCTTCTCCTTCTGCTCGGTCCTGGGCGGACCGCTCCAGTTCACGCAGGCCCAGGTCGGCCAGTTCCTTGCTGCCGCTCGCCCCGCGGTCTCCGTCGGCGACCACGACCGCGTAGCGATAGGACGATGTCTGCCCCGCCTCCACGGTGACCACCTCGTCGAAGAAGGGTGCGGGGCACACGCAGGCGAAGATGCCGGTGCGGACGAACCACTTCACCGGATGTCCGGGGTTGTCGGGGGCGTCGACAAACACCAGGCTGGAGGAACGGTCCGTGCCGTCGTGTCTGCCCGTGAAACCCATCCAGGGGGAACGCGTCCCCATCAGTTCGTCGCCGCCCTCATGACCCTCCGCGTGGACGGTGCCGCCGCTGAACGAGCGTGGTCCACGCCAGAACAGCCCGCCGTAACCGGCGTTCGGGCGTCCCTCTGTGGTGGGACTTCCGAACGGTACCGGCTCACCGGTGAGGTTGGTGAAGGACGTCGTGAACACCAGGGTCCACACTCCGTGGTCCGGTGCGACAGTGGCCCGCCAGCCCCGACGCTCGGAGAACCATGTCCGACCCTGTTGGGTGACCCACTCCAGGCGTTCGGTGACCGAGACCGTTTCCGGGGCGGCCTCGATGCTGTCGAACGTGCGGTGCACGGTCGCCCCGTCGTTGTCGAGCTGCACATATCCCTGATCACGGAGATAGGTGGGCCCGCCCCAGAAGTTGGCCGAACCGACGTTCGGCAGTGACCAGGCGATCCCCTTGTGCCACACGTGGTCGTGGGGCCGGTAGAGGCTCACCGTGTCACCTTCGAGAGTGCGAACGGGGTGGAAGTAGGGGCGAGGTGACTCGAACTGGGCGTCCCAGGGCCGGTAGACGTAACGGACGAGTTCGTTGCCGTCGTGGGTCAGGCGCAGCGAGCGGTTCTCCTCGTGCACCAGGCCCAGGCCCCGGGAAACCGGTTCCCCCTCACCCGTTGCGAACTTGGCTGGAGTGTCTGTGGTCATGCTTTCCTTTGCTCTGGTGGCTCGTTCGGGGGCTGGGCAACGGTTGAAGGGTCCTCCGGAGGTGCCGTGCCCTACTGCTCGATCCAGTACTGTTCGGGGTTGGTCGGTCCGGGGTCGTTGTAGACCGCAGAGGACGGCATCGAGTCGGGGACGTTGCGGAAGTGGTCACCGACGATCCCGTAGCCGACCTGGGTGAGGCTGATGCCCATCGCGTAGAACTGCTCCTGGGAAACGTCGAGGAAGTCCTTCATGAGTTCGATACGCAGATCGGGGTCGGACTCCCCCTGGATCTCGTCGTACATCTCCATGTGGTCCTTGACGTCCTGGGGCGGCTCGATCGATCGTTCGTCCTTCCCCTCGGAGACGTACCACTGGGCCCACGGGATGGCGAAGTTGGATTCACCACTGTGCAGGGGTGCATACCAACGCGGGTCGTAGAGGGCGTCCATCAGACCGTTGTCACCTGACCACACGTTGGCGTCGTGTTCGTTGTTCTCCCGGTTGTTCTGCCACAGAGAGCGGTCCTCGGTGTTGAGCTCCACGTCGACGTCCAGGTCTTCCCAGAATCCGACGACCATCTCCATGGAGTCGACGATGTCGGGTCGGAAGTCACCGGGAACCGACAGGGTGAAGCGGACGGGTTCGCCCCCGGGGCTGAGCCGCACGCCGTCGGTGTCACGCTCGTCGTAACCGGCCTGGTCGAGGATCTCGTTGGCCAGGTCGATGTCGTATTCGGTGTACTGCTTGGCCAGTTCCTCGTTGTAGAAGGGACTTTCCTGGCGCGGGGCGCCCTGCCAGGGCTCACCCTGTTCCTGGTAGACGACGTCGATGATGTCCTGGCGGTTGATGGCGTGCGACATCGCCACCCTGAAGTCGTGGTCGTTGAAGATTTCCCGCAGGCCCTCGTCCTGGTGGGTGAGGTTGAAGGAGATCATCGCGGTGTTCATCTCACCGGGGACCATCTCGAAGAACTCGTAGCCACCGGACTCACGGCTGTCGGCGAGGGTGGGCCGGTTGCCCAGGGTGTTGAAGTGGCGGGCGTGCATGTCGATCTCGCCGTTGAGGGCGCGGACCAGCATGACTTCTTCGTCCTGCAGGATGTCGAAGGTGACCCGGTCGATGTAGGGCAGCTGGTTGCCCTCGGGGTCGATCTTCCAGTAGTAGGGGTTGCGTTCCACAACCATGCGGCCGGAGTCGGCCAACGGTTCCACGACTTGCCACGCGCGGATGGTGGGTATGTCGGGGTTTTGCCAGTACTGGGCGGAGTCCAGCACACCGGCCTTGTCGTCGAGCATCTCGATCCAGTCGCTGTACCCCTCCTCCTCGGCGAGTTCGTCGGCGTCCTCGTTGTGGTCGATGTGGAACTGCTCCAGGTAATGCTTGGGCTTCTCCACGAGCTGATACAGGAGGAAGTCGTCCTCGATCCACAACGCGTCGGGGTCGTCGAAGGTGATTGTGAGGGTGTGGTCGTCGACCTTCTCCCCGGTGCCCGGGTTCGAGGCAGCCATGGGGGACACATCATGGTTGTTGAAGATGTCGTTGAGCGCGAAGAGGATGTCGTCGGTGGTGAAAGGTTCACCGTCGGACCAGCGGATACCTTCCCGAATGGTGATGGTGAGTTCGGTGGCGTCGTCGTTGTACTCCCACTCGGTCGCGATGTTGGCAATGGCCTCCTCCCACTCGGGATCCCAACGGACGAAGTTCTCGTAGGCCACCGTCCGGCCGAGCCAGGGCCAGTCGTGCACCCCCAGGATCGCGGTGTTCCACTCGCCGCCGTACTGGCCGATCTCGTCGTGCGGTTCCACGACGAGGGGTTCCTGTGGGAGCCGCTCTTCCAACGGCGGCAGGTCACCACTGTCGACGAGTGCGGCGAGCATGGGGGACTCGCCCACACCTTCGACCTGCTCACTGCTCTCGACATCGGGGTCGAAGGAGAAGAAGGAGCATCCGGCGGTCATCACGACCGCAGCAGCGCCCGCGGTGACTTGCCAACACCGCCTCGCCGAGCCTCTCCTGTGTTGTCTCATTGCCTACTCCTGCCTCTGTGCGGTGGGTGCCCGGCCGGTGCCGGGCGGGGGATCGCTGGGGCCGGTGATCCCGGCCAGGTCGAGGTCGTCGGCGTGATGGCAAGCGACCACGCGTCCCTTGCCGACAGGTCGCGGGACGGGGTTTTCGGTGACGCACAGTTCGGTCGCGTGGCGGCACCGGGGATGGAACGGGCAACCGGACGGTGGTTCGGACGGGTCGGGCACCTCACCGGCCAGGCGGATGCGTTCTCGAGCGCCGCGCAGCCGCGGATCGGGGATGGGTACGGCCGAGATGAGCGCCTCGGTGTAGGGATGCAAAGGGGCGCGGAAGAGCTCCTCGGTGGGTGAGACCTCCACGATCCGTCCCAGGTACATCACCGCGACGCGGTCACAGACGTGCTCGACGACGGACAAGTCGTGCGAGATGAAGAGGTAGGTCAGCCCCATCTCGTCCTGCAGATCCTGCAACAGGTTGAGGATCTGCGAACGGATCGAGGTGTCCAGTGCGCTGACCGCCTCGTCGGCCACGACCAGACGTGGACCGGGGACCAGTGCCCGGGCGATGCTCACACGTTGGCGTTGGCCACCGGAGAAGGCATGCGGGTACCGGGTCAGGTGCTCCGGGTGCAGGCCGACACGTTCCATGATGTTGTGGACCCGGTCGTCCAGTTCCTTGCCGCGCAGGTCGGTGAGCATGCGTAGGGGCTCACCGATGATGTCACGCAGCGTCATCCGGGGGTTCAGGGAGGAATGCGGGTCCTGGAAGACCATGCGCACCTCGCGTCGGTAGGTGGCCTCGTCCTCACGGGACAACTCCAGGGCGTTCAGCAAACGCCCTTCACCGTCGCGGTAGCGGATGGTGCCGGTGGCTTCGGGGCGGACACGCATCACACTCGAACCGAGGGTGGTCTTACCGCAGCCGGACTCTCCCACCAGGCCGAGGGTTTCGCCCTTGCGGATGTCGAGATCCACACCGGCCACGGCTCGCACGTGTGTGGCCTCACGCCGCGAGCGGCGTCCCCGGATCGGGTAGTCGACCCTCAGCCCACGTATGTTCAGGACGGTTTCCTGGGTGTTGGTCGCGTCAGTCGGCATCGGTGACCTCTTCCGGGGTGGTGGAAACGTCCTCGGGCCGGGAGACGTGCGGATGTTCCCGGAGCAGACATCGGACTCGCCGTCCGGGATCGGTAAGGGTGGCCCGCGGAACGGTGGTGTCACACAGGCCTTCGACGGCCTCCGGGCACCGGGTGTGGAACACACACCCGCTGGGCTGGTTCCTGGGATCGGGGATGGCGCCGCGGATCGTGGGCAGACGGTCCTGCTTCGATGCCCCGAACCGGGGGACGGCCCCCAACAGAGCTCGGGTGTAGGGGTGTTGCGGGTCGTGGAAGATCTGGTCGACCGGACCCTGTTCGACCACGGTGCCGAGATACATGACCGCGACCTCGTCGGCGATCTCGGCGACCACACCCATGTCGTGCGTGATGAACATGACACCCATCCCGCTGTCCCGCTGCAGTTCGGCGAACAGGTCGAGGATCTGGGCCTGGGTGGTCACGTCCAGGGCGGTGGTCGGCTCGTCGGCGATGAGTACCCGTGGTCCGCAGGCCAGGGCCATCGCGATCATGACGCGTTGGCACATGCCGCCGGACAGTTGGAAGGGGTAGGAGTCCACGACGCGTTCCGCGCCGGGCACTTTCACCCGTTCCAGGAGTTCGATCGCCCGGTTCCGTGCCTCCTTGCGGGACAGGCCCTGGTGTACGCGCAGGGGTTCGCCGACCTGATTGCCGACGGTGTGCACCAGGGACAGGGACGACATGGGTTCCTGGAAGACCATGGCCACGTCCTTGCCACGGATCGACCGGATCTTCTTGCCCGCAGGGTGGAGCGCGGCCAGGTCCAGAGGGTCGTCACCCGACAGGGGATGCAGCACGACGCTGCCGTCCACGACCTTTCCGGGCGGTTCGACCAGTTGCAGCACAGAGCGTGCCATGGCGCTCTTGCCGCACCCGCTCTCCCCGACCACGCACAGCGTGCGGCCCCGCTCCACCTGGAGATCGATCCCGTCGACGGCACGGATCGTCGCGTCGTCGGTGAGGAAGTGGGTCCGTAGGCCGCGGATGTCCAGTACCGTTTCTTGGCTCGTTCCGGGGGCCTTGGCCACCGGGTCGGTGGCTGTGTTGTTGGTCATCTACGCCCTCCTCACCTGTACGGGTCGGCGGCGTCACGAACACCGTCACCGACGAAGTTGAGTACCAGCACGGCCACCGTCACCGCAGCCCCCGGAAGCAGCACCCACGGTGCACCCGCGATCGAGTGGATGTTCTGTGCCTCCTGGAGCAGGACACCCCAGCTCACGACCGGTGCCTGCAGACCAAGGCCCAGGAAGGACAGCGAGGTCTCGGCCAAGATCATGAACGGCACGGCCAGAGTGAGGGAGGCGATGATGTGGCTGGTGAAGGACGGCAACATATGTCGCCCGATGACGCGGCGGGTGGGACAGCCGTCCAGGCGTGCGGCCGTCACGAAGTCTTCCTGCCTCAGTGACAGGAAGCGGCCACGCACCACACGTGCCAGGTCCGTCCACCCGATGAGTGACAGGATCACGGTGATCGCCACGTAGGTCTGGACGGCTCCCCACTCGCGGGGCACCGCCGCGGACAGTCCCATCCACAGGGGGATCGTGGGGATGGACATGAGGAACTCGATGATGCGTTGGATGAAGTTGTCGATCCGGCCACCGAAGTACCCGGAGATCCCACCGAGCACCAGGCCGAGGGCGAACGAGAGCGCGACACCGGCCAACCCGATCGACATCGACACCCGTGTGCCGTAGATGATTCGTGAGGCCATGTCGCGGCCGTTGCGGTCGGCCCCGAGGAAGTACACTTCCGCGTCCGGGTCCGTGGGGCCGAGCAGATGGCGGTCCATCGGGACAAGACCCCACAGCCGGTACGGCTGTCCCTGGACGAAGAACCCGATCGGGATCTTGGTGGATCGGTCCGTGCTGTAGGTGTTGGCGTAGGTTTCCTCGTCGCGCTCGGCCTGGTGGTCGTACACGTACATCCCGAGGTCGAAGCCGTCTTCGGTGTCGACGAAGTGGACCCTCTGTGGGGGTGCGTGTGTGCGGGTGGCGTCGTAGGCCTGCGGTGTACTGGGTGCCAGGAACTCGGCGAACAACGAGGTGAGAAGGAGCAGGCACAGCACCAGGGCACCGAACACCGCAAGCTTGTTGCGGCGGAAGTGTCGCCAGATGAGTACTCGTTGAGGGACATCGCCGATGTCCTTGGACCCGGCGGTGTTCGTCTCCGTCGACTCCGGGGTGTCCGTGGGAAGCGGTCGGTCGGGCGGTGATCCCATGGTCAGGCCCTTTCGACGTGTTGATGTCGGATTCGCGGGTCCCACCAGGCCAGGACCAGGTCGGAGATGAGTGTGCCGATGACGGTGAGCACACCCAGGACGAGGATGAAGCTCCCGGCCAGGTACATGTCCTGGCTCTGCAGGGCATCCACCAGGAGCGGTCCGGTCGTTTCCAGGCTCAGGACGATGGAGACGAGCACCTCGCCGCCGATGAGCGTCGGCAGGATCCAACCGATGGTGCTGATGAAGGGGCTCAGCGACATGCGCAGCGGGTACTTGAGGATGATCCGCCACTCCGGAAGGCCTTTGGCGCGGGCCGTGGTCACGTACGGTTTGCGCAGCTCGTCCAGCAGGTTCGCGCGTAGTACGCGTACAAGTGCCGCCGTCCCCGCGGTGCCGATGATCAACACCGGGATCCACAAGTTGGACACCGCGTCGAACAGTTTCCCGAGATTCCACGCGGCATCGGCGTACTCGGGGGAGAAGACGCCTCCAACGCTTTGCCCGAAGTACCGGAACGAGACCCAGGCAAAGAGCAGGGCCAGCATGAAGTTCGGTGTGGCCAGGCCCAGGAAGCCGAGGAACGTGATGACGTAGTCACCGATCGAGTACTGGCGTACGGCGGAGTAGATGCCGATCGGGAACGCCAGGGCCCAGGTCAGGAACAGGGTGCTGATCGCCAGGATCAGGGTGAGGCCGATCCTGTCCCAGATCAGGGTGGCCACATCGCGCCGGTACTGGAAGGACTGTCCGAAGTCACCGCTGGTGACGATGCCGGAAATCCACTTCCAGTACTGGACGATCAGGGGATCGTTGAGGCCGTACCTTTCCTCCAGAGCCTGGATCTGGGCTCCGTCCACACCCTGCCCCTGGGCGGACAACTGAGCGATGTAGACGGTCAGGAAATTACCGGGCGGCAACTGGATGACCAGGAACGCGACGATGGATATCGCAAACAGGGTCGGGATCATGTACAGGAGACGGCGGGTCACATAACGACGCATGCCGTTCCCCTTGCCGTTGTGTCCTCTGCCGGGCTCACAGCGAACGCCCCCCACTCATCCGGCCGTGGAAGGGGGATGCGGGGCCGAGCTCGTCCGGGGTGAGGGGACGTCCCTCGAAGGAGGAGGCGTACACGCCCGCGACCAGGCGCAGGGTGCGCAGTGACTCGGCGGCGGTGACCGGAGGGGCGACCCCGGAGCGCAGTGCGTCCAGGACCTGCACGATTTGAGCGTGGTGCCCACTGTTGTGACCGGAGGGACCGGCCTTCCAGGCGGCCATGACCTCTTCCTCACGCCCGGGGGCCGGGGTGATCTGCCAGTCCTCGTCACCGTAGCCGTACAGATGTAGGAGTTCGACGGTGGCGTTCTCGAAGTCGATCCGGATCCGGCTTTCCTCCTGTGGGGACAGGAGGCTGTTGACCACGCTCGCGATCGCTCCGTTGGCAAAGTCCACACGGGCCATGGACACGTCCTCGGTCTCCACGTCCCGTGCTTGACGGCGCACGACCGCCGAGACTTCGGTCCACTCTCCGAGCAGGGCAAGGAGCAGGTCCATCTGGTGGATCCCGTGGCCCATCGTCGGGCCACCGCCCTCGGTCTCCCATCGGCCGCGCCAGGGAACGTCGAAGTACTCCTGGGGGCGGAACCAAGTGGTGTGGCAAGTGGCGACCAAAGGACGGCCCAGTACACCCGAGGACATCAGGTCGGCGACCCGAAGAGCGCCGGAGCCGAAGCGGTGCTGGAAGACGGTGGCCATCCAAGGCCCCTGTTCGCCTCCCTCTGCGGCGGCCATCTTCTCGGCCTCGGCCAGGCTGAGTGCGGGTGGTTTTTCCACCAACACCGACGCACCGGCCCCGAGGCAGGCCTCGACCTGAGGCCGGTGCAGGCCCGGGGGTGTACACACATGTACGAGGTCGGGGCGTTCCTTCCTGAGCATTTCTTCCGGATCGGTGTAGCCGGTGGGCACCGCAAAGCGTTCGCGGAAGGTGTCGAGTGCCTGTGCGGAGACGTCGACGGCACTGACGATCTCCGCACGTTCCGGTTCTGCTTTCAGGGCCTCGGCATGAAGACGTGCGATGTTTCCGGTGCCCACCACCGCAACACGCAGTGGCAAGGCCGGACCGGATCCCTGGTGGGGGGTAGGGACGTCCATGGTGTGTCCTTTGTGGATGTGGGTGGGGTTCGGCGCGTGGGTCACTCATGGTGATTCCAGAGCTTCCACGGGGTCGAGGTGGACCTCGCACGTCATCGTGCGGGTGTGGTCGACGGTGCGGACCGGACCGTCCAGGTGGACGGTGATGGTGTGCCGGGTGTCGGCACTGGACGCGGCCAGGGCCAGGAACAGCTCACCCGGGTCCACCACGCGATGCCCCTCGGGGCCGGGGTAGGAGGCAAGGTCGGCATCGACGGTGAAGTCCACGGCGCGTGCTTCACCCGGTTCCAGGTGGACACGTGCGTAACCGATGAGGCGCCGAACGGGTCTGCTCACCCGGGCGAAGGGGTCACTGAGGTAGAGCTGGACGATTTCCGTGCCGGTGGAGCCACCGGTGTTGCGGACGGTGCAGCCGACCCTGACGGAACCATCGGTGGATGCGGTGGTCGGTACGTCGTCCTGCACGGGTTTGCCGTCGACCCGAGGGTCTTCCCAGGTGAACCGGGTGTAGGACAGTCCGTGCCCGAACGGGTGACGGGGAGTGGGGTCGACCGAACTGACCTCGCTCCGTCCGGCCAGGGTCGGGCCCAGGTAGGGGGAGGGCTGTCCACCGGCCAGGTGGGGGATCGACACGGGTAGACGTCCGCTCGGGTTGACACGGCCGGAGAGCACACCGGCGATGGCGGGGCCACCTTCCTCCCCGGGGAAGAAGGCCTGGACGGAGGCGGCCGACCGGTCGGCCGCGCTTCCCAGCACGTACGGGCGACCGGAGATCACGACCGTCACGATCGGGGTGCCGGTTGCCGACAGGGCTTCGAGAAGCTGTTGTTGGCGACCGGGCAGGGCCAGGTCGGGGGCGTCACAGCCCTCGCCGGAGGTGCCTCGGCCGAACAGGTCGGAGCGGTCACCGAGGACGACCACGCACACCTGTGCCTTGCTTGCGGCGGCGACGGCCTCGGCAAAGCCTTCGTCGGAGTCTCCGTCCACATCGCAGCCTTGTGCGTGTGTGAGGTCGGCGTCGGGGAGTTCGGCGCGCAGGGACTCCAGGACCGTGGGGATCTTCACGCCTTGAGGAACGTCGGGGTGGTGGCGCCCCACGTGGGCGGGGAAGGAGTAGCAGCCGAGCATGGCGTCGGAGGTGTCGGCGAGGGGGCCGACCACGGCAATGCGTTCGGAGCCGTTCAGCGGAAGTGCGTCGGCGGAATTTTCCAGAAGAACAACTGATTGCTCGGCGAGTCGGCGGGCCAGGTCCCGGTGTTCGGCCGGGTCCAGGTCGATTTCGTCGCCTTCGGGTTCAGGTTGCCAATCGGGGTCGAGCAGGCCCAGTTCACACTTTTGGAGCAGCACGCGACGTACGGCCCGGTCGATGTGTTCCTCGGTGACCCGGCCCGCTTCGACCTCGGCCATGAGTTTGTCGCCGTAGCAGTGCACGGTGGGCAGTTCGACGTCCACACCGGCGGACAGGGCGAGTGCTCCGGCATCGGCGACGGAGGGGGCCACGCCGTGCAAGGAGTGCAGGAACGTGATGCCGAAGTAGTCGGCGACCACGGTGCCCTCGAATCCCCATTGATCACGGAGCAGTTCGGTGAGCAGACCGTGGTCCGCAGCTGCGGGCAGACCGTCGTTGTCGTTGTAGGCATGCATGACCGAGCCTGCCCG
>DXDP01000521.1 GCA_019115445.1 Candidatus Nocardiopsis merdipullorum | reverse complement strand
TCCAGGCGTTTGAGCAAAGGGGTGAGTGTGCCGTAATCCAGCTGGAGGACGGCACCGATCTCCTTCACCGAACAGGACCCACGTTCCCAGAGCAGCATCATCACCAGGTACTGGGGATAGGTCAGACCCAGCGGCTCCAGAAGCGGCCGATACAAATTGGTGACAGCGCGAGAGGCCGCGTACAGAGCAAAACACATTTGCTCGTCCACGGGTGGGAGAGGAAAATCGCCTGCGGGGGCTGGGTCTTGATCGGGCATCATGAACATCGTAGAACCCACCGACCTGATGTCAAAGAACACGATTTTTCAGCTCACCAGGTGAAAGGGACACAAGTACGCATATGACGCAGGCAGGAACCCCTCCTGGTCGATGATGGTGACGGTGCCACCACATACCTGACGGAGAGGGACGTTCCTCACTCTCTCGGGGTGGGCAGTGGCAAACGGCTCTTGACGACCTTGCCCGTTGCGTTGCGGGGCAGTTCGGGGAGTACCACCACGTCCCTCGGTACAGCAAAACGTCCGAGCTCTGTGCGGACATGGAGGCGAACTTCGTCCGGGTTCACGGTCGCTCCCTCGTGTGCCACCACGTAGGCGGCGAACCGTTGCCCGAACTCCTTGTCCGAAACCCCGGTCACCACCACCTCCCGCACGGACGACATCGTCACGATCGCCTCCTCCACGGGGCGAGGAAAGACGTTCTCTCCGCCCGAGACGATCATGTCGTCATCTCGACCGGACACGTGCAACAGGCCGTTGGTGTCCACATGTCCGCGGTCACCCGTCTCCATCAACCCGTCATCGGAGGTCTTCTTGGTGCGGCCACTGGTGTAGCCGTCGAACAGCATCGCGTTGCCGACATGGATCGACCCCTCGGTGCCCCGGGGAACCTCTCGACCGTTCTCGTCCAGGATCGCCACACGAGTACCCAAGGGAGGCCGTCCCGCCGTGGTCGGGGACAGACGCATGTCTTCTGGAGTCGCGATCGTCGCCCACGACACTTCCGTCGAGCCGTACAAGTTGTAGAGCACATCACCGAAGGTGTCCATGAAATCGGTGATCAACTGAGGACTCATCGCCGAGCCACTGCACGCCACCACACGCAGCGACGAGGTGTCGTACTTCTCCCGCACCGAACGAGGCAGGTCCATGATGCGTCGCACCATCACCGGCACGGCGAACAGGACCGTGCATCGTTGTTCCTCGATCGTGCGCAACACGTCCTCGGGCTCGAACAACCGGCGCATCACCAGGGTGGCCCGCATCGACATGCCCAGCTGTACACCTGCCAACCCCCACGTGTGGAAGACGGGTGCGGAGATCAAGAACCGGTCCTTCGAGTTCAGCGGGATCCGGGACAGAACCGCGGCACCGTCCTGAGGCCCCTTGGGTGTGGGGCGACGAGCGCCTTTGGGCGCCCCCGTCGTGCCCGACGTCAGTACGACCAGTCGTCCCGGTTCACGCGGAGGAGCCGGTTCTGCCTCGGTGCTTTCCAGCGCCTGCCACGGCACTTGCAGGTCGTCCCGGCCCGGCGTCCCCCAGGCCATGATCCGAGGCATGTCCGCAGGCAGCTCGGTACACACGTCCTCGAAATCCGCATCGAGGACCAGAGCCGACACTTCGTTGTTCTTCACGGTGGCCGCGAGCTGGGGTCCGGCCAGTCCGGTGTTCAGCAGGACAGTGTCTGCGCCCAGACGCCCGCAGGCGAGCATCGTCTGCACGAAAGCGCTGTGGTTACGGGCCAAGAGCCCAACACGTGAACCCTCTGACACACCTGTGTTGTGCAGTTCCCGAGCCAGCTGTCGGCCACGCAGATTCATTTCCGCAAAGGTCCACTGTCCGGCTTCGTCGATGATCGCCACCGAGTCCGGCATACGCTCGTGCGCCACGGCGTATCCACCGGCGATCGTGGGCCCCCAGGTCTTCAGGACACGCATTTGACGGATGATGTGTTTTGGGCGGCCCGGCTTGATGATCCCGGCCCGAAGGAGGATTCGCAGAGTTGTGAGGGACTGTCGCAGTGGTGACGGTGCGGACGAGTTGCCTGCAACTGACTTCATGGCGTCTCCGAAGCGGGAAGCAGGGACGGGCGAAGCGCTTCGCGCCCTCCGAAGAGCCTTCGCCCCATGACTCCACGGAGTACTGCGACGGTAGGTGAGGGACCCGTACGGTTTCTTCGTCCACCGGTGAGTCCTTACCAGTGCGTATTTGTCACTGAAGGCCAAAAATCGGGAGGTCGACCCCTTGGTGGGGGAGCACGATGTTCCGAGTACACCTTGGCCGGCCCGGTACCCGGGGCCCGGACAGCACCTGATCCTCGGAGTTTGTCGGCGGCGTCGGCGGACTGAAGCGCTGTGGGGAACCTGAGGTGCATACACACGAAGACCGGAATATCGAGACGCCCCAGAGTGTTGTCACCTGATACCGAACAAAATAAATCCTTCTCCCGTAGCCCGCACGGCGTGTGGGCGGCCAACGGAAGAGGAGGGTGTGATCGATAGCACAGAGACCCTGGCTTGCTCCGCTTGGAACTCAGGGATACTCTCTATCGAGTCGCTGTGGGACGGCGAGGGCTTCGTCTGTTGAGGCCGACTCGGAACCGGACCACGTTTCACAGACACCTTCTTCGAGTAACTGGCCTGAGTGCTTCTTGGGTCGGGTAGGCTCGAGGAGCTGCCCGGTGAGCTGGGGCCGTGAAGGCCGGTGGTTTTCCGGGGCGGGCGGGTTCTTCACCCCGTGGTGGCAGAGCATTTTCGAATGGGCGCCGATTTGGTGAG
>DXDP01000520.1 GCA_019115445.1 Candidatus Nocardiopsis merdipullorum | reverse complement strand
TCAAGAAGGTCACCACCGAACTGCTGACCGTGGCACGTCGCATCGGTGAGCCCGCCGCAGTATGGGTCGGTGACGGAGCCGACACCGGCAAGGCCACGCTGGCCGAGCACGGTGCCGAAAAGGTGTACGTGGCCCCCGCGGAGCTGAACGACTACGTCGTGGCCCCCAAGGCCGAGCTGCTCGCCAAGCTCGCCGGTGACAAGGGCGCCGCCGCGGTCCTGGTCTCGGCCACACCCGAGAACAAGGAGATCGCAGGCCGTACCGCCGTGAAGCTGGGCTCGGGGGTACTCACCGACGTCGTCGACGTCGACGCCGACATCGTCGCCGAACACAGCATCTTCGGTGGCGCAACCATCACCCACGCCCGCGTGAAGACCGGTGTTCCGGTCATCGCGGTGCGCCCGAACTCCGTGGTTCCGGAGGCCACCACCGGTGCCGCGACCGAGGAAGCCGTCTCGGTCGACCTCTCCGAGGCCGCCAAGGGCGCCAAGGTCGTCGAGCGTGTGGCCGAGGAGAAGGGCGAGCGCCCCGAACTCGCCGAGGCCGCCGTCGTGGTCTCCGGCGGCCGTGGTGTGGGTGCCGACAACTTCTCCGTCGTCGAGGACTTGGCCGACTCCCTCGGTGGTGCCGTCGGTGCTTCCCGCGCCGTCGTCGACTCCGGGTGGTACCCGAACCAGTTCCAGGTCGGTCAGACCGGTAAGACGGTCAGCCCGAACCTGTACATCGCGCTCGGTATCTCCGGTGCGATCCAGCACCGTGCCGGTATGCAGACCTCGAAGAACATCATCGCGGTCAACAAGGACCCCGAGGCACCGATCTTCGAGCTCTCCGACTTCGGAGTCATCGGTGACCTGCACACGGTCGCCCCGCAGCTCACCGAGGAGATCAAGAAGCGCGCCTAGGTGCGCATCTCGACCACTTCACCGAGTCGCGGAACGCCCGGCCCGGACCACGTGTCCGGGCCGGGCGTCGTTGTTTGTCGCCCGGGGCCACGGGCCGAACAGCAGGGGTGTTGCCCACGGCCCTCAGGTGACGGAGACCGTTTCCTGCTGAGTGCTCTCGGGTACGTCGGGGCTGCAGGGCCACTCGTGACCCGGGAGGTTTCATGAGTACCGCAAACGCTCCAGAGCCCTACGGGGACTTCGAGGGGACGGTGATCGGAGGTCGTGCCCGGCCGGGCTCCTCCGATCAGGAACATCGAAACGTCAACCCCTACGACGACACACCGCTCACCCGGATGCGGCTCGCCGACACGGAGGATGTCGACCGCGCCCACCGAGCTGCGGCCGAGGCCCAACCCGAATGGGCAGCCACACCGGCCGCGGAGCGCTCCGCGCTCTTCCTCCGAGCACTGGACGTCATGGACCGTCGCCGGGACGAGATCGTGCAGTGGTTGGTCCAGGAGGTCGGTGCGATCCGGCAGCGGGCCGAATTCGAATGGTCCCTCGTACGGTCGGGCATGGTCGAGGTGATCAATCACCCCACCCGGGTGTCCGGGCGTATTCTGCCCGGCATCACCCCGGGCAAGGAGAATCGTGTCTACCGCGAGCCCGTGGGTGTGGTGACGGTGATCACGCCCTGGAACTTTCCGTTGCAGCTCTCGCACCGCTCCCTTGCCCCGGCGATCGCCCTCGGCAACAGCGTGGTGCTCAAACCGGCCGAGGACTCACCGGTCACGGGCGGACTCCTGTTGTCGAAAATCTACGAGGAGGCCGGGCTGCCCCCGGGCGTGCTCAACGTCGTCATCGGCAAGGGCAGCCGGATCGGGGACGCCCTCGTCGGACACAAGGTGCCCACCACGGTCTCCTTCACCGGCTCCACGTCGGTGGGAAGCCACATCGCCGCACAGTCGCCCTTGAAGAACCACTCGCTCGAACTGGGCGGCAACGGCCCCCTGGTGATCCTCGACGACGCCGACCTCGACCGGGCGGCCGACGCCGCGGTCTTCGGTTCCTTCTACCACCAGGGGCAGATCTGCATGGCGACCAACCGCATCGTCGCCCAGAACGGCGTCTTCGACGAGATCGTCGACCGGGTACGGCAACGTGCGCAACAACTACGCACCGGTGACCCCTCGGCGGCAGACACACAGATCGGCCCGATCATCAACGACAAACAGCTCGAAGGGATACGGGACAAGATCACCCGATCGGTCACCGACGGGGCCGAACTCCTGGTCTCGGGGGAGCCGGAAGGACCCGCCGGACGGGTACTGCCACCCCACGTCCTGGTGGGTGACAACCACGTCGCAAGTGCCGATGAGGAGGTCTTCGGACCCGTTGCCACGGTGATCAGGGCCGAGGACGAGGAGGACGCACTGCGTATCGCCAACAGCACCGATTACGGCCTTTCCAGCGCGGTGTTCACCGGTGACCTGGAACGGGGTGTGCGTTTTGCGCGCCGTGTGCACGCCGGGATGACCCACGTCGACGACACCACCGTCAACGACGAACCCAACACCGCCTTCGGTGGGGAGAAGGATTCCGGCCTTGACAGGTTCGGTGGCCAGTGGGCGATCGACGCCTTCACCACCGACCATTGGGTGAGCGTGCAACACACTCGACGTGACCTGCCGTTCGGGGTCGGCACATGAAGCCGGCGCGAGTACGGGCCGGGCGGCGGGTCGTGGAGGTCAAGCGTCCGGACAAACCCCTGTTCGGCGCGGACGGTCCCACCAAGCTGGAATTGGCCGAGTACTACGTCCGAGTGGCCCCACTGATGCTTCCGCTGCTGAGGGACCGCCCCGTGGCGCTGGAAAGGTACCCCGACGGGATCGACGGGGGCGGTTTCTACGTCAAACATCCCACGGTCCCGGACTGGGTACGGGAGGTGGACACCAGTGGCGGCCGGATGATGGTGTGCCAGGACGCCGCGGCCCTGGTGTGGTGCGCCGACCAGGCGGCGATCACCCAGCACGCCTGGCTGTCCCGGGAACCGAACCTCGGCAGACCCGACCGGATGGTGTTCGACTTCGACCCACCGGGAGCGGGGGCCGAGGCCTTCGAACAGTGTCGGGCCGCCGCCCACGACACCCGCAAGGTGCTGGACGATCTCGGACTGGCCGCGTACGTGATGACCACCGGCTCACGCGGGGTGCACATCCACTCGCCGCTGCGCCCCGAACTGGCCGACCAGGAAGTTCGGGATCTGGCGCGCGAGATCGCGGACCGGGTCGCGGCACGCCGCCCGGACGAACTCACCACCAAGGTCCGCAAGAACGCCCGTGAAGGGCGGTTGTTCGTGGACTATCTGCGCAACGGCCGAGAACAGTTGGCCGTGGCCCCGTACTCGGTCCGGGTTCGCCCCGGGGCGCCGGAGGCGACCCCCATCACCTGGGCAGAACTGGAGGAGCTGGAGACCGCCGCCGACCTGACCGTCGCCGATCGGCGCACGGAGTGCCCTTTTGCGCACATGGCCGCGCACGCCCGCTCCCCACGCAAGGCGCTGCGTCGCCTGGGATGAGTCACGGAAGTTTGCGCAGCACCAGGAGCAGGTTCCACGTGATGATCTCGCGCAGGAACGGCACGTGCACGATCGGCTTCATCCAGTCGGGCAGATAACGCGGGCGAATGTCCACGGGCTCCACGTCCGTACGGGAACGTGCCCAACGCAGCATCTCTGCGGCGTGTGCGGCGTACATGGTGCTGCCGAAGTCGTTCTTGGGGCGGCGCCCGTGCTTACGGGTGAAACGTTCGGCGGCGTAGGAGCCACCCAGGTAATGCCAGGGGGACGTCTCGTGGCCACCCCAGGGGGACAACCACAGGGTGTACGACAGGTACACCAGGCCGCCGGGGCGGGTCACCCGCACCATCTCGTCGGCCATCCGGACCCGGTCGGGGACGTGTTCCAGGACGTTGGAGGAAAAGCACACGTCCACGGAGCCCTCACGCAAAGGCAGCTCCAGGGCGCTTCCCTGGACGCCGTGTGTGTCGGCCTCCCGGCCGTGCAGGCGCATCTCGTGGGCGTCGGCGTCCACGCACACGCAACGGGCACCGGCCGAACGTAGTTCGTCGGCGAAGTAGCCGGGACCCCCACCGACGTCCACGACCGTCCTTCCGTGGAGAGGGGTGTAGGAACGCAGTTGTGCCACGGTGTCCCGGGCGAGCGTGCCGTAGAAGTGGGCCGGGTCGGTCTGTTCCTTGCGGAAGGCCGCGAACAGCCCCACCGAGCGGCCGAGGGTGGCACGGAAGGGAACGGTCTCCTCGGCCCTCACGTCGTGGCGTGTTCCGGTCAAGCCTCTTCCTTCCCGTCGAGGACGACGTAGTGGCGCAGGTGCTGCCAGTGGTCACCGGCCCAGTACTCGTCGGAGGCGACGAACCGGCCCCTGGGCAACAGGTCGACGAGACGCTCGGTGCGCATCGTGTGCATCCGCATCGGCGCCGGATAGCGCAGGACCACCCGCTGGGCGAGTGCGATCAAGGGCCAGGGCGCGTGGCGAAAGACCATGCCCTTGAAGGTGCGGCGCTCGGTCTCCGGCACGCCCAGTACCAGGACCCCACCCGGCCGGGTCACGCGTGCGAACTCGCCGATGTAGCTCTCGGCCGTTTCCGGGGGAAGATGCTGGAGCACCAGGTCCGTGTAGACCAGGTCGAACGTGTTGTCGTCGAAGATCGCCAGGTCGGATCTTTCGTTCGAGGTGAAGGTGATCCGCCCACCCGAACGGTCCAGCCGCCGGGCCTCGGCCAGCATGGGTTCGGAGATGTCCACCCCCACGACTTCGTCGAAGTGTGTGGCCAGCGCGTTGGACAGGCGGCCCGCACCGCACCCGAAGTCCAGGACTTTGCCGCCCCCCGGGTGGATGCCCAGTTCCGTCAAGCGGGCCATGGCGGGGTCGATCTCGGCACGACCGGAAGCGAGGAAATCGTCGTCGTCCCAGCCGTCGTTTCGCTTGTCGGGGTCCACACACACCGCCCAGAGCGGTTCGGTCGACCCCAGCCGGGTCCAGTCGCGGCGGACCTGTTCCAGACCCACCCGCATCACCCCCACGGTGCATGACGACCCCGGCAGGAAACACGGAACTGGAGCGTGTTCCTGTTTTGTGCGCACGGTCAACACAGACCTGCGATAACGGTCGTAGGAGAAAATGAAACGTGTTGTATTCTGGCACTCATTTTCCGTGTTGACCAGTCATACCTGTTGATCGGGAGTCCGAGCATGCCCCCAGTTGATTCCGGGTCGGGCGGGAACGCGCGTGTCCGGTGGGCCGTTCCAAGAGCGCTGTTGCGGGACCGGGTGGTCCTGGCCTCCCTCCTTGTCATGGTGGCCGCGGTCGCGGTCAAGGTCTACGTCCTTTCCCGCTCCTCCTTCGTCGAGGACGACTACCTCTTCTTCGGCGAGGCGTATACGGCCCAGTTCGGCACGGAATACCTGTTCGGCCTGCACAAGGGGCATCTGATGCCCGGTGCCCTCTTCCTGGTGTACGTCCAGACGGCGTTGTGGCCCTACAACTGGTGGATCAGTGCGGGAACGATGCTGGTGCTCCAGGTGGCGGCGCTGGTGGTCTTCCTGAAGTTGCTCTGGGAACTGTTCGGACGCAGACCGGCCTTGCTGATCCCGTTCGCTGTCTATGCCTTTGCCCCGCTGACCCTGCCCGTGCTCGGTTGGTGGGCCGCTGCCCTCAACGCGGTCCCCTTCCAGTTGGCGATCGGCCTGGCCCTGCTGTGGATGGTGCGTCACCTGCGTACCGATGATCCCCGCTACGCCTGGCAGGCCGGGGCAGCGGTGGTCTTCGGGATGCTCTTCTCCGTCAAGGCGCTGTTCTTGCCGTCGTTGTTGTTCGTGGTGGCCGTGGCCTGGTTGTACCCCGGCTCGTTGCTCAGGGCGGCCAAGAACGCCTGGATGTTCCACCGCCCCTGGTGGGTGGCGATGGCCGTGCTCACCGTCGGCTACCTGGTGGTGTACCTGGGACGTCAGGGCGCGGGGGACGGCAGCGAGGGGGCAGCGGTCCCGGAGACGGGACCTGCGGCCGAACTCGTACGGCGCTCGCTCACCGAGGTCTTCCCGGTCGGTGCGTTGGGGGGACCCTTCGAATGGTCGCCGGTCACACCGGCCGGTGGGTTGGTCGATCCGCACGGCGCCTTGGTCGTGGCCGCATGGGTGGTTCTCGCGGTGCTGTTCCTGGCCGCTCTTGGGGTACGTCGCCGTTCGTGGCGTGCGTGGGCGCTCCTGGCCGGATACCTGGTCTTCGTCGACGCCATCCCCACCGTCATCGCCCGAGGGCGAGCCGTGGGCATGGTCGGGGCCGATCCGCGTTACGTGGCCGACGCGACCATGATCTTCGCGCTGTGCCTGGCCCTGGCCTTCCTGGCGGTCCGAGAAGAACGGGCACGCGAGTACACCGCAGGTGCGGGGGAGCAAAGCGCGGTTCTTCCCGTACGGCGGATCCGAACGGGACGTGCCTTGCCGGTGGTCGCGGCGGTGAGCGTGGTGGGTTACGTGGGTGCCTCCACGTTCTCCGCTCACGCCTACGCCGGAACGCTCAGTGGCGAACGGTTGCAGGAATACCTGGGCAACGTGCGGGCCTCATTGGCGGATGCACCCGAGGCCGGGGGCATCTATCCCCGGCCGGTCCCGGAGGACATCGTCCTGGAATGGAACGGTGACCGGCGGCTCAGCTCCTACGTACTGCCACCGATCGCCGATGACGACATCGCACTCAAGATGGCCGAACCGCACCAAGCGGCGGACGCCTACGTGCTCGACGACGAGGGGTTCTTGGTCCCGGCGCGTCCCCTGGAGGAGTACAACATCCACACCCCCGAGAAGGACGAGGAGTGTCTACCGGTCCACGACGGTCTGGCCGCCTTCTCGGTCTGGCCCTACGGGGGCCCACAACAGGTGGTCACGCTCGGCTACACCTCCTCGGAGGATGCGGGTGTGGCCGTGGTCGTGGGTGAGGAGACGGTCGACGCGTACCTGCCGGCCGCACCCGACGGTGGTCATTGGTACGTACCGGTGGACCAGGAGGGCGACAACCTGGGACTGATGCTGCCGGACGACCTCTGCCTGACCTGGGTCTCGCTCGGTCCGCTGGTGCCCGACACCGAAGAAGACACGAAGGAGGGGGCGGCGTGAACAGGCTCGTCGACCCGTGTCGGGCACGAGGTTCTCCCGGGCCGGTGTGGATCACGGTTTCTCGGTGGAAGGTTCGGCCGAAGGTGGGGAGAAGAGCCCGCGTGACCACTTGCGGGTGGGTTCTTCCACCCAGTAGAAGGTGAGGGTGGCCAGGAGGACCGTGCCGATCAACACCGGGACGATGTCCAGCAGGAACGAACCGGTGAAGATCTCCTGACCGGTGAAGTCGCGCCACAGGTAGAGCACGACGAACTGCCACAGGAACACCCCGTAGGTGACCTTGGCGAAGAAGCGCATCACCCGATGCCGCATGAGGGCGTCCAACCAGGTCCCCTCACGCCAGGTGTC
>DXDP01000519.1 GCA_019115445.1 Candidatus Nocardiopsis merdipullorum | reverse complement strand
GTCCTCGTCGAGCTCCAGGGCGGTTTCGGCGTCCCGCTCGGAGATGACCTCCCCCGCCTTGGTCACCAGAAGTTCCGCTTGGTGTCCCATCTCCAGCACGATCGACCGAACCGACTTGGGGATCGCCGAATCGGGGTGACGACGGCGCGCGATCTTGGCCAGATGAACGGCGTGATCCCCCATCCGCTCCAAATCACCACGCATGTACAGCGACGTGATGATCGTGCGCAGATCGGAGGCGACGGGCTGCTGACGCGCCATCAAACTGAAAGCAGTGTCCTCGATCTCCTGGTCCAGATTGTTGATCTCCTCGTCACCGGAGATGACTTCCTGGGCGGCATTGAGGTCACTGTCGAGCAGCGCCGTCGTCGCCCGTGCGACGGCATGCCTGGCGAGCCTTGTCATTTCGACAAGACGTTCGCTGAGGCTGTCGAGCCCCTCGTGGTAGGTATCGCGCATGAGGTCAATGCTCCCAGTGCTTCGTTGAAGAATCGGCCAAGGTTCGATGAAATGTGGAAGAACCTCGGTTGTACCGCACGCCCACCCGGGTAAAGCCTTGCCCCGCACGTTTACGATCGAATCGTGCAAGGGGAACTTCTCGCCGCTGTGACCGGCATCATAGGTCTTGTGATGGGCGTCATCGTCGGCGCTCTCATCGGAGCTGTCTTCCGTACCGGAAACGGCCGTGGGGGCCGCAACCACAAGCAGGCCCCACAACAACAGCCGCGTGACGGCAGCACGCTCCCTCCGGGCATCGCCGAGGTGTTGTCCGCGCTTCCTTCCTCCGCTGTCGTCCTGGACTCCGGTGATCGGGTCCTGCGCGCCTCCTCGGCCGCCCGCGCCTTCGGCATCGTCCGGGGTGAGGAGTTGGTGATCGGTGAACTCCTCACGCTGGCCCGCCAGGTCAGGCGCGACGGAGTCATCAGGGAAACCGACATCGAAGTGGCGGTCCGCAAGTTCGGCCCGGACGCGACGTCCTTCGCGGTGCGGGTGGCCCCGCTCGGAGGGACGGGGTTGGTGCTGGTTCTGGCCGAGGACCAGACCGAGCATCTCAGGGTGGAGGCGGTACGCCGTGACTTCGTCGCGAACATCTCGCACGAATTGAAGACTCCGGTCGGCGCGCTGTCGTTGTTGGCCGAAACCGTACAGGACGCCAGCGACGATCCGGAGGCAGTGCGGCGCTTCACCGAACGTATGAGTACCGAGGCCTCACGTCTGAACGCGGTCATCCAGGACCTCATCACGCTCTCCCGTATCCAAGGGGCCGAACCCATGGCCAAGCCCTCTCGGGTGGACCTGGGCGCGGTGGTGGACGATTCCCTCGACGCGGTGCGCATGCAGGCCGACGCCAAGAGGATCGAGCTGGTCGGCAGCGGCGCCGAGGGCATCACCGTCCTGGGGGACGAGGGCCTGCTCGGCACCGCATTGCGTAACCTGGTGTCCAACGCCGTCGCCTACAGCCCCAAGGACACCCGGGTCGCCGTCTCTGTGGGGATATCCGGTTCCAGCGTCGACATCAGTGTCGCCGACCAGGGCATCGGTATTCCGCAACAGGACCTGGAAAGGATTTTCGAGCGGTTCTACCGTGTGGACGCTGCTCGAAGCCGGGCCACCGGGGGTACCGGCCTGGGCCTGGCCATCGTCAAACACATCATGACTCACCACCGTGGAGAAGTGACCGTGTGGAGCAAGGAGGGGTCGGGTTCGACCTTCACTTTGCGTTTGCCCAGATCCGAGAACGGGGGACCGATCGTTCCTCGTAACAGCAACCGTCAGGAGGCGGCGCAGTGACGCGCGTGCTCGTTGTCGAGGACGAGGAGTCCTATCGTGACGCCTTGTCGTACATGTTGCGCAAGGAAGGTTTCGAGGTGGCCGTGGCCGCCACGGGAACCGTGGCGTTGGAGACCTTCGACCGTACCGGGGCCGATCTGGTGCTGCTGGACCTGATGTTGCCGGGGCTCTCGGGCACCGAGGTGTGCCGAAGCTTGCGGCAGAAGTCCAACGTCCCCGTGATCATGTTGACCGCCAAGGATTCCGAGGTCGACAAGGTCGTCGGTCTGGAACTGGGCGCCGACGACTACGTGACCAAGCCCTTCTCCTCCCGTGAGTTGATGGCGCGTATCCGCGCGGTGCTGCGCCGCAACACCGAGGAGGAGGTCGTCCTACCGGCCGCTCTGGAGGCCGGTCCCGTCCGGATGGACGTGGAAAGACACGTGGTGACGGTGCGCGGCGAGAACGTCCGACTGCCGCTGAAGGAGTTCGAACTGCTCGAGGTGCTCCTGCGCAACGCCGGGCGGGTGCTCACCCGTATGCAGCTCATCGACCGTGTGTGGGGTGCCGACTACGTCGGTGACACCAAGACCCTCGACGTGCACATCAAGCGGCTGCGCGCCAAGATCGAGGAGGACTCCTCCAGTCCGAAGTACATCGTCACCGTCCGCGGGCTCGGCTACAAGTTCGAGCCGGTCGTCGCGGCCGTGGACTGAGATCTGTTCCGGTGTCCCGGGTCGCGGAACGTTCTGCGGCCCGGGAACGGTGGCACGGTTTCGTCTCGTACTTCACAAGGTTTCGGGGCGGGGGATCAGACCTCGACCACGACGGTGAAGGGGCCCTCGTTGGTCAGGTCCACCGACATCTGCGCCCCGAACACCCCGGTGGCCACTTCCGCCCCGAGTTCCCGCAATTCCTTGACGACGGCGTCGACGAGCGGTTCGGCGATCGTTCCGGGGGCGGCGGCCTGCCAGGTGGGGCGGCGCCCCTTGCGTGCGTCGCCGTAGAGGGTGAACTGGCTGATCACCAGCAGGGGTGCTCCGAGGTCGGAGCAGGACTTCTCGCCCTCCAGGATTCGTAGTGTCCACAGTTTTCTGGCGAGCGTGGCCGCCTGTTCCACGGTGTCGGTGTGGGTCGCCCCCACCAGGACCATCAGTCCGGGTCCGGTGATCTGTCCGACGACCTCGCCGTCGACAGCCACCGATGCCTGCGACACCCGCTGTGCGACAGCACGCATGTTCTGGTCTCCTTCGTCATGTCTTCGTTTGGAACTGGTTCAGCACCCGCAGTCGTCGGGTGTTGGTGATGATTCCGGTGAGGGTCACCACAAAAGTACTGATGGAGTCGGCGAAGTCCTCGATGCGCCACTCGCGGGGCCCGGTGTACCAATGCAGACCGTCTCCGTCGAGTTCTTCGGGGCTGAGGTCGGTGAGGGCGGCACCGGCCAGGAGGTTGGCCCAGCGGTCGACGTCGTCGAATATGACCGCGTACGGCAGGTAGCGCGAGTACAGTTCCACGCGCCGACCGGGTGGGGCGCTCTCGGCGCGTGGACTGAGCAGGTAGTCGCGAAAGCCCATGGTGTGCGCGTACACGGAGCTGCCCAGTTTGGTCTTGGCGGGCATGTACTGGGCACCGGAGGTCACGGCCGCTCCCGCGATCACGACCGCCAGTCCGGTGAAGGCCGCGGTGGTGAAGACCGCCAGGAGTGCGGTGAGGAACACACCGACCGTGGTGATGCCTATGCCGATGGTCGTCCACAGATTGCGTACCTGGCTGGGGGAGTGGGCGAACCATTTCAGTCGTACCATGTCGCGGTACAGTTCCTCCCTCACCCGGTCGAGGCGTGCGGGAAAATCCGCGGAAGTACGCGAGGAACCGAGCTGGGAGAGGCGTACGGTGCGCTGTTCACCGAAGAGTGCGTCCAGGAGCAGCCACTCGGAGGGCAGGAGTTCTTCGTCGATCGGTCCGTCCAGTCGGACCAGGCGCCAGTCCACGGACGTGAAACGTTCATGGGGCAACTCCTCCAACCGGATGTAGCCGCGAACGGTCAGGTCCAGGACGGTGGCGGTGAGGTCTGCGATGTCGACGCGTTCGTCGATGAGCGTGCCGATCTGTCCGGGCTGCACGTCGTCGGGCGCATGGAAACGCAAGCGGTCCTGGTTCTGCCCGAAAGGGGCGTGGTCGCCCTGTACGGCTTCCTTGCGCAGGGCTCGTTCGTCTCTGCCACGTACTCGGATGAGGGCGATCAGACCACCGACGAGCACAAGGAGCAGGATTCCGAAGACGCTCGCGGTGGCGGGGGTGACGGCAAAGGCCGAGGCCAGTGACCAGCGTTGGGTGAGAAGTGGTGCGCCCTCCGCCGCACCCTCGGGGTAGGTGACGACGATGTCGAGTCGGTCCGTGGAGGCCATGTCGGCCTGGAGGAAGTGTGCCACCGTGGCGTCCGGTCCCATGTCGGAGGCTGTGCAGTACATGGCGCTGCGTGGTTCACCGGCCAGGCAGGACAGTGCCTCCGGGGGCAGGTCGGCGGTGACGGTCACATCGGTGCTCGCGACTTTGTGGCTGTAGGCGCCAACGGCTCGCCATTCCATCTGAACACCCTCGGAGACCTGGCTGACGGTCCCTCTGACCCGGTAGCCGAGTACGACGTGGTCCAGACCCTCGGTGGGGATGTGGACCAGGAGTGTGCCGTCCGCCTCCTCGGTGTCGACATCGAGTTCTCGGCCGTCACCGTCGGTGGCACGCACCGTACCGACCTCGAATTCGCGGTCGTGTTCTTCGTCGTAGAGCATCGTGGTGGTCAGGGCGCGGGTGAAGACCTCTGGTGCCCGCCCTTCGAAGGTGATGTTCTCCTCGCCTTGCAGGAGGCCGTTGTTGTCGAGCGCGAGTGCGATCTCGTTGGTGATGACGGGTTCGGATTCCACCCGGTGAGCGAAGGGTGAGGTTTTCGTCCCGGGTACTGTGGTGCCCGACTCAGGCACCGCCGAGGCATGGGCCACCCCCGTGTGCCCCGCGGCGGCAAGTGCCGTCATCAGCGAGGAGAACACGAAAAGGGCTGTCGCGACCGCGATCGCCCGGCGCCAGGAGCAGTCCCACCACATGACGCGAGAGCCTATCCGGTCTGCCGGTGCACCGTCCCCGCACGTCGTGGCCCACCGTGCTGATCGTCGATACAGCGCAGGGAGTGCACGGTGAGGGCCAAACACACTCCGGACAAGGAGGATTGGATCGAGCGCCCCGGCTTCTGGCAGCGGCTGGGGATGGGTGCCTCTCTTTCGCTCGGCACGGGTCTGGCTGCTGTGGGGTTCACCGGTTTCCTCGCTGTGTCGGCGTTCCTGCCGTCGGCCGAGGCCTGGTCGCACACAGATCAGGCGCCTACGTCGGCTCCCTTGTTGGACGGTGATCCTTCCGAGGAGCGGGTGGCCGGTTCCGATCAGGAGGGGTATGGCAACGATCCTCTCGGTGACAACCCGCTGTACCGGGTCGGTGAGCTGGGTGAAGTGACCTGTGCTACACCGGAGTTGGATCCGTCCGATCCCGAGTCGATGGAGAATTTCGCGCATTCCGTGGCCGACTGTCTGGATTCGGCGTGGAGTTCTTATTTCGAGTCCGCCGGTTTGGAGTACACCTCCCCCAACCGGGTGTACTGGCACTCCCCCGGACACAGCCCTTGCGGTCCTTTCCCCGCCGAGGGCACAGCCGCGTTCTACTGCGGAGCCAACCAAGGCCTGTACTTGGGTGTGGAGGACATCGTGGAGGCCTCTGCGGGAAGTGACGAACCCGAGGTGTACACGTTCTTGCTCAGTCATGAGTACGGGCATCACGTGCAGGGACAGTCCCGCATCCTCGTGGAGTTCCACGGTGCACGGGCCGAGGCCGACCAGGACACGGCCGATGAGCTGACACGGCGCAACGAGCTGCAGGCCAACTGTCTGGGCGGTGTTTTCCTCGGTGCTTCCGGGCCGTCTCTCGGTCTTGAGGAGTCCCAGCAGCAAAACATCCTCGACGACGTCGTACGCCGCAGTGATCGGGGCCGCGCACACACGCACGGGTCCGTGGAGAACAGCCGTTTGTGGACGGTGCACGGAATGGACCGTGTCGATCCGGCTGCCTGCAACACCTGGGTGGCCGGTGAGGAACTGGTGCGGTGATCACCCGGTCGACGGGCGAAAGGTCGCAGCGGCCCGGGAACATGGGGACAGGACGGACGAAGGTGCGTTCGAGGTTCGGCGGGCCGTGGAATGCCGTACGTGGTTCCCAAGACACCAACAAAAGCGCTCTGAGCCTGTTGGCGGGGCTTTTGGTGGTGTTGTCGACGTTGATGCTGTTGTCGGGGACCACGGTCTTCGACGGGTCCACCGGGCCGGGATCGGTGGAAAAGGACGAGAAGCAGAACGTGTCCGAACCCGAGGTGACGCAAAGCCCGGGTGACAGGGCACAGCAGCCTGCGACTCTGCCCGACCTGTGGACGGAACTCGAACCGCCGACCGGGCAGAGTGCGTTGGTGGCCAATCCCCTGTACGACTCGGGCCGGTTGAGTCCCTTGCCGTGTCCGGTGCCGGAGGTGGATGTCCACGACCCCGAGTCGATGGACGAGTTCCTGCACGGGATCGCGGACTGTCTGGACCAGGCGTGGCAAGCCCAGTTCGCGCAGGTCGGTCTTCCCTTCGAACCACCCGAGCGGGTGTTTTGGAGCGAGCCGGGTACCAGCCCCTGTCGCCCCTACCCATCGGCCGCCGGGGCGTTCTACTGCCGGGCGGGCCAGAGCATCTACATCGGCACATCGGACGTGGTGGACAAGTGGAACGGCGCCACGCAGAGCGTGGTGTATGCATCCCTGCTCGCCCACGAGTACGGGCACCACGTGCAGGGCGAGTCGGGTCTGTTGGAGTACTACCACGAACAGCGACGCCTGGAGGGTGAGGACGGGGATCCGAACTCGTGGACGCGTCGCAGCGAGTTGCAGGCCAACTGCCTGGCCGGGGTGTTCTTGGGCTCGGTCCGCCTCAGCTACCCACTGTCCGACGGTGACCTGGAGATCCTGCTGACCGATGCTGCGGCCACGGCCGACCGTGAGGACGGTGACGAGGAAGAACGCACCCACGGTTCGGCGGAGAACAGTGTCTTGTGGACGGAGAAGGGCTGGGAGGAACAGACCCCCGGTGCGTGCAACACATGGGACGTCGAGGACGAGGAGCTGGTCCAATAGATCGGTGTGTCATGGTTCGTCCACAGCAGATCGGCAATCCGCTGTCGCTCGACCACTCTGCGTGGCAGTATGCGTTACATGCCGGAGCACGACGAACCCCGCGAATCCCAGGAGCCCGACACGCCTTCCTCCCGATCCCACCGGACACCTCCTTCCTCCGCGTCTGCCTCCGGGCCTCACAACTGTGTGGAACTACGTGTCCACGGGGTCAGTGGCGGCCAGGCCGAGGAACTGTTGGACGTCGAACCTGCGATGAAGGTGGGTGGCGACCGGCTGGCGGGGTTCTTCCGTTGGCGCCGCGAGGCCGACACCGAGACGGTGCCCGGGGTGCGGCGTGAGATCTTCGCCTGGGGCAATCTGACCTCGGGCAGTGCCTCTCGTGCGTTCTGGTTGCTTCTCCTACCTTTCATGTTGGTCAACGTGGCGTACTGGATGCGTCCGGGACGCATGGATCGTGAACCACGGGGAATACGGAGGCTCGCCAACAACGTCTACGGGGCCGCCGTGCGGCTGTTGGCGCTCTCCTTGACCGTGCTCATCGTGTTGGCCGCGGCAGGTATCGGTATGGACCTGGTGGCTTGGCAGTGCTCAGCTCAGGGGGTCCAGTGCGTGGAGGCACGAACACTGTCGGCCTACCTGCCCTCTACCGGTTCTGCACTGTCGACACCGGGTGTGGTCCTGCTCGTGGGTGCCGTACTGCCGGTCGCGGTGATCCTGGTGCTGTGGCGGTTGTCCCGACGTACCTCCGCCGACTACGAGGTCGTCACACGCGCCTCGGGCCGGGGTGAGGCCGAAGATGCAGCGCCGTTGAGCCGGTCCGACTTCTGGAGCAACGGCGAGACCATGGCACGGCTGCGTTCGGCGCACATCGCGGTGGCGGTGGCCACGGTCACCGCTCTGCTGCTGATGCCTGCTTTGCTGTTCGACCTGGCCGCTCATGGGAGGGCAGAGCCCGTGATCCCGGGTTCTCGAGCCCCCGGAATCGTCCTTGCGGTCCTGCTCGCGGGGATAACGGCGACCAGTGCTCTGAGCGTTCTCATCCCTGCTGTGGCCTCGCGGTGGAACGCACTGGCCGACCGGCTCTGCAGTCTGCTGCGCAATCTTTCCCTGTGCCTTGCCCCGGTCGTGGCGGTGTACGCACTGTGGCCACGTCCGGGATGGGAGATCGAAGGGCCACTACCGGGGGGTGCGGGTCTGCTCAACATCCTGTTCGCCGTGCAGGGGGCGCTGATCACCGCGTTGTTCTTGGCGGCCTGGGTCCTGTACGCGACCGACCGTGCACACGAGCGGACCGCGATGCGAGGACACGCGGGCCCCGTCATGGCCACCATCGGGGCACTGTTGGGTGGTGCTTTCTCCGCCGCCCTGGTTCACCAGGGATCATTGTGGCTGAGCGACTGCGGGTCGATGGCGGGTACACGGTCCGGTTGTCTGCCGCCGGCCCCGCCCGAGATCTACTCGTGGCTGCAGTTGACGATCGCGTTGGAGGCGGTGGTCCTGC
>DXDP01000518.1 GCA_019115445.1 Candidatus Nocardiopsis merdipullorum | reverse complement strand
GATGTCTTCGGTGACGCGGGGTTGCACGCGCGCAGCGCTGTCGGTATGGCAGCCCTGCCACTGGACTCCCCGGTGGAGGTTGAGATGATCGTCGAGGTCCGCTGAGCCACCCCTTTGCTGTTTCGGGTGGTATCGATCCCGGGCCCGGCGCGACTTCCGTGAGGGAAATGAGGTCAGTCGATGCTCGAGGACAACGGTGCCGTCCGGCCTGCCGCCACGGTGATACTTCTACGTCCCGCCACAGGCGGTGGGGAAGGCGCCCACGCCGAACCGGGGATGGAGGTCCTGCTCATGCGCAGGGTTCCGTCCATGGGTTTTGCGCCGGGCGCCTTCGTTTTTCCCGGAGGCGGGGTCGACGCACGGGACGCCGACGGCGATCTGCCCTGGACGGGGCCGGACCCGAAGAGTTGGGCCGCCAAGCTCGGCACGGACGTGCCGATGGCCCGTGCGTTGGTGTGTGCCGCGGTCCGTGAGACCTTCGAGGAAACAGGGGTCCTGTTGGCGAGCGAGCCAGAGCGGGCCGAGGAGAAACTCCTCACACTGGACACCACCACCGAGGACTGGGAGCAGGACCGACTCGGCCTGATCGACCGCACGCGCTCCTTCACCGAGGTCCTGTCGGAACGAGGTCTTGTACTGCGTTCGGAGTGGCTGCGCGCGTGGTCACGTTGGATCACCCCCGAGGGGCAGAAACGCCGCTACGACACCTTTTTCTTCGTCGCCGAACTTCCTCCCGGGCAGAACCCCCGGGACGTGGGGGGCGAGGCAGACCTGAGTCAATGGAGCGACCCGGCCGTGGTCGGTGAGGAGTGGTTCGCCGGCCGGATGCCGATGCTTGCCCCGACGGTGGCCACCTGTGTGGAACTGGAACAGGCACGGACCTTGGAAGGTGTGTGGAGCACAGAACGGGATATCGTGCCCATTGAGCCGGAAATGCGGGAGATCGACGGTCGTCTCTGGGCCGTTCTGCCGAGCGGGACCAGTTTTCCCCTTCCCGAGAATGTCTCGGTCTCGTGAATGTCTCTCGCGCCCGGGGGATGTGCCGCTGCCCCATGGTCGTCACCGGGGACCGTCCCGGCTGCGCCGAGCAAAGCGAGGTTCGATGAGGATCGACGGTTCCGGCACGCCACGCGCCCACTGCGTGTTGTGCCCCAACCCTGGCCCGATGACCTTGGAGGGGACCAACACCTGGATCCTGCGAGAACCGGATGCGAGTGGGGCCGTGGTGATCGACCCGGGCCCACATGACGAACGGCATCTGGAGAGGGTCGCACGAAGCGTGCAGGAGCAAGATGCTCAGGTGCTGATGGCGGCTGTCACCCACCGCCACCCGGATCACACCGATGGGTCCGCCTATTTCTCGGAGTTGACCGGTGCCCCCGTGCATGCGGTGGATCCCGAGATGCGTGTGGGCGGGGCAGGACTGGTCGACGGTGAAACGCTCGGCGTGGACGGCCTGGAGGTACAGGTGATCGCCACCCCCGGACACACCGACGATTCCGTCTGCTTCCTGCTGGAGGCCGACAACGCTCTGCTCACCGGCGACACGATCCTGGGACGCGGTACGACAGTGATCGACGGTGACGACGGTCTTGGTTCCTACATGGAATCGCTGTATCGGCTGAAGGGACTCATCGACGAGTACGGGGTGCAAACCCTTCTGCCCGGGCACGGGCCGATCCTGGACACACCGAAGCAGACGATCCAGTACTACATCGACCACCGGGAGAACCGGCTGGCCCAGGTCCGGGACGCAGTGGAAGCGGGGGCGGCCCAGATCGACGAGGTCGTCGACCGGGTCTATCCCGAGATCACCGAACAGCTCAGGTTCGCCGCTCGTGCCTCGGTACGCGCCCAGCTGCGGTATCTGCTCCTGCTGGGGGAACTCCCCGAACACGTGGAGACCTGACCGGCCCGCAACCACGCTTGCGGGGTGCGGGCCAGGTCTGTCCACCTTTGCGTCAACGGGCGCGCCGGCGCATCCGCTCGACGTCCAGCAGCACGACCGCCTTGGCCTCGATGCGCAGCCAACCACGCAACGCGAACTCGGCGAGGGCCTTGTTGACCGTCTCCCGAGAGGCACCGACCAATTGGGCGAGTTCCTCCTGAGTGAGGTCGTGGTGGACGTGCAGTCCGTCCTCGCCCTCCTTGCCGAACTTCTCGGCCAGCTCCAGCAGCGCCTTGGCGACGCGTCCGGGCACGTCGGTGAAGACCAGGTCGGCCATCACGTCGTTGGTCCGGCGCAGACGGGCCGCCAGTGCCTTGAGGAGCTGCAAGGACACGTGCGGGCGGCTGGAGAGGAAGGGACGAAGGTCGTCGTGACCCAGCCCGGCCAGCACGGCGTCGGTGACCGCGACGGCACTGGCGGTCCGCGGACGCGGGTCGAACAGTGACAACTCACCGAACATCTCGCTGGGGCCGAGTACGCCCAGCAGGTTCTCGCGGCCGTCCATGGCCGTGCGAGTCAGTTTCACCTTCCCGCTGAGGATCACGTACAGACGGTCACCCTCGTCGCCCTCGTTGAACAGAGTTTGGCCACGGCCGAGCCGGACCTCGCTCACCGAGGAGCGGAGTGCTCTTGTGTCCTCCTCGTCCAGTGCCTCGAACAGGGGGGCCTTCCGTAGTACCTCGTTGACTTCGTCCACTACACGTCCTCCTAAAACCTGACCGTCAACAGTGTGACTTACATCGCACCCTGGTGTGAAACCAGGTCGTTATCCGGGCTTGTCCGCCAAGCGACAACATGACCACAACAGTCGACGTCGGCCCAAGCGATATTAGTCTTAACATCCGTCTGCATCAGAGCCATCCTCGCTGTAATGTCGGACATCGGCTGCCCAACCCTTGTCCGGCGGGTCGGTAGCCCTCCCGCGGCGCCCGGAGGTGCTCATGGGGCACATATCCTGAGGTGATGCCCCGTGACACGACCCCGGAGACGGACACCCCCACAGGAGAGAGCCGCCTGGCGTTGGTACGCCGGGCCCGCAAGATGTATCGGGAGCTCGGCGAGCTCCACCCGGACGCACACACCGAGCTGAACTTCACCACACCGCTGGAGCTTCTGGTCGCCACCATCTTGTCCGCCCAATGCACGGACAAGCGTGTCAACCAGGTCACCCCGGCGCTCTTTGCCCGATACCCCGACGCCGAAGCCTACGCATCGGCCGACCGGGAAGAGCTGGAGGAGATGATCCGCTCGACCGGTTTCTTCCGGGCCAAGACCAACAGCCTCATCGGACTCGGGCAAGAACTGTGCGAACGGCACGGAGGTGATGTTCCGGGAAACCTCGCCGACCTGGTAAAACTACCCGGTGTTGGACGTAAGACCGCAAACGTGGTGCTCGGTAACGCTTTCGGTGTGCCAGGGATCACGGTCGACACCCACTTCGGACGCCTGGTGCGGAGATTCGGTTGGACCGACGAAAAGGATCCGGTGAAGGTGGAACACGCGGTCGGCTCCCTGTTCCCCCGCAAGGACTGGACGGTGCTCTCCCACCGCGTGGTGTGGCACGGACGCAGAGTCTGTCACGCACGTCGACCTGCTTGCGGTGCGTGTGTGCTGGCGCCCCTGTGCCCTTCCTTCGGGGAAGGGCCCACGGACGAGGCCACCGCCGTCGGACTGTTGAAGATGCGTTCCTTCGCCTGACCTCGAAAAAGACGGAGGTACCAGACATCGATCGATGCAGTTTGTACTCTGTTCAGAGTCCACACAACGGCGTGACAACCCCCGGAACAGGTCCGACGCATGAATTCGCCCCCGCTCTGGATGGCCGCGCTTGCGGATGCCGCCCATTCCATGACCGTGCCACCGCAGATGCGCCCGCCCGTCCACGGTGGGCGTGAGTCCGCGGTCCTGATTCTCTTCGGTGAGGGCCCGCACGGCCCGGACCTCCTTCTCATCCAGCGCAGCAAAGGCCTACGCAGACACGCAGGGCAGCCTGCCTTCCCCGGTGGAAGGATCGAGGGCGACGACCTCTCCCCGGAAGCGGCGGCGTTGAGAGAAGCGCAGGAGGAGACCGGCCTGAGCCCCACGGGGGTCGAGGTCCTGTGCCGTCTCCCGGAGCTCTATCTCAGCTTCAGCGACTTTCGAGTGGTCCCCGTGCTCGGCTGGTGGCGTACCCCTTCCGAGGTGTACCCCGCCGACACCGGTGAGGTCGCCGCGGTCTTTCGTGTGGCCGTGCCCGACCTGGTCGACCCGGCCAACCGGGTCATGGTGCGCTACGGAGAAGGGTCGCAGTGGACCCCCGGCTTCCGGGTGGCCGACATGCTCGTGTGGGGATTCACCGGAATGATCGTCGATCGCCTGCTCTCTCTGGGCGGTTGGGAACTTCCGTGGCGCCGTGAGGGTCTCACCGATGTGTTCGAAGCCACCCCGCAAGGCCTTCGGCCGGTCGGCTGACTCTCACGTTTGGAGGGAACTGTGCTCGACGCGGTCCTGGTCGTGCTGCTCCTTTTGTTCGCCATCACCGGCTACCGACAAGGTTTCATCGTCGGCGTCTTCAGTTTCGTGGGATTCATCGGCGGGGGTGTGCTCGCCGCCCTCACCGCACCGAATTACATCCAGGAGTGGGTGGCCGACCCAGGGCGGCAGGCTTTACTGGCCATCGCGGTGGTGTTCTTGTCCGCGGCCCTGGGACAGTTCCTGGCCTCCTACCTGGGCACGCTGGTACGCAACCGGGTCACCTGGGACTCCGCCAGGGTCGTGGACGCGCTCGGCGGTGCCGTGATCAGCGCGCTGTCCGTCCTCCTCGTGTCGTGGTTCATCGGCAGTACCGCCGCCAACTCGGCGTTGCCGTTCGTGGCCGGCCAGGTGAAGGATTCACGGGTCCTGCAGTCGGTGGACTCACTCATGCCGGAATCCGCCCACCAAGGGTTTTCCGAGTTCCGCCGCGTGGTCGACCAGAGTGCCTTCCCCCAGGTGTTCAGTGGACTCGGCACCGGAGAACTGGCCGAGGTCGACCCACCCGACCCCGACGTACTGACCACACCGGAACTCATCGAGGCCAGCCGTAGCGTGGTGAAAGTGCTGGGCACCGCACCCACCTGCCAACGCCGGGTGGAGGGCACGGGCTTTGCCTACTCGTCGGAGCACATCATGACGAACGCGCACGTGGTCGCCGGGGTCACCGACGACCTGCGTGTGGTCACACGTGACGGACACCAGATCGAGGCCACACTGGTCCTGTTCGACTCCGTACAGGACCTCGCGGTGCTCCATGTACCCGGTCTGGAACTGGAACCCCTGGAGTTCAACCACGAGGCCTCCCAGGGCGACGATGCGGTCGTGGCCGGATTCCCCCGTAACAGCGGCTTCACGGCCGTTCCAGCGCGTATCAGGGCCCAACAGATGGCTCAGGGGCCCGACTTCTACCACGAGAGTCAGGTGAGCCGGGAAATCTACCAGGTACGTGCCGTGGTACGTCCCGGAAACTCCGGTGGCCCCCTGCTGGCCCCGGACGGAAGCGTGTACGGGGTCGTGTTCGCCGCGGCCACCAACGAGCAGGAGACCGGTTACGTCCTGACCGCGGACGAGGTCATGGAAAACGCCCAGCAGGGGACCGAGAGCAACACCGAAGTCTCTTCCGAACACTGCGATTGAGACAGGAACACAGAAGGGGCGGCCTCCGACGAAGGCCGCCCCGGACATGTGTACCGGTTGAGCGCTTTCAGTTCACGCTCGGGTCCTGAGAGGGCTCGGGCACCAAGGGCCAACTCATCCGCACGACTGTGCCGCTGTCATTGGGCTCGATGTCGACCTCGTCAGCCAAACCCGTGATGACGGCAAGGCCCAGACCGGGGGAGAACCCGGAGATCCCGTCGGGAGGGCTTTCCTCGGCCTCGAGGAAGAAACCGTCGAGGAGGGGCGGGTCAGGCATCTCCTCCGTGTTCTTCGCGGGGGCCTGGTCGGTGACGACGACCTCGAAGCGCCGTTCGACGTTTCCGTTGGCTCCCAGGGTGTTGTTCCCGTTACGTGACTCACGCGTCGGTTCGGTACCGCTGCCGTCGATCAGTTGGAGCAGGATCGGTTGCGTGGGGCAGTGCAGCTTGTGCGCCGCCACTGCCCTGGAACACGCCTCTCCGACCGCCAATCTGATCTCGTCGATCGCCGAGGCGGCGATACCCGCACGACGCGCCACGGTCGCGGCCATGAGCCGGGCCGTGCGTACGTGTTCCGGGAGCGCGCTGATCGTGAGCGTGATGGTTGCCATCGCTCGCTCTGGACTACTTCGACGCGCGCTTGTCGATGGCTTCCTGGACCGTCTCGTGGATACCGAAGACCTTGGTCAGGCCGGTGATCCGGAAGATCTTGAGGATGCGCTCCTGAGTGCACACGAGATCGAGGGTCCCATCGTGCGCACGCACACGCTTGAGCCCGCCCACGAGCACACCGAGACCGGTCGAGTCCAGGAACTCCACCTTCTCCATGTTCACCACGAGATGGAAGTTACCCTTGTTGACCAGGTCGATCAGCAGCTCCCGGAGCCGGGGTGCGGTATAGACATCGATCTCACCCTCAACGACGACGATCTCGGTGTCGCCCTCGGTGTAATGATCAAGCTTCAAGTCCACTAGTCCTCCAGCGCCGAACCGCGAATTTCCATCGCGAATGATCTCTGCCGGGCGTTACCCCACCAGCACGCATTCAACCACGGGTGCCGGGTGGCTCTTCCTGCGATGCACAGAAAAACCATGGCACCACACCACTTTTTCCCCGGATGTCACACTGAAACCGATGTCCATCAGTGCTTCACTCCCGGTCGAGGGTTTCGTGGGTCGTACACGTGTTCAGTGAGGAGGGGTCTCGGATGAGGCGATCGGAGCCCGCGCTCCCCGGTGTGTGGCGTGACAATACCCGGTACCCACAGGTGACCCACATCGAGCGCGTGGCTCGTAGCGAGGGGAAGGGCGGGGACTGGCCGGAGTGGACAGCCCCGCACCTGGTCGAACGCCTGGCCGGCCGGGGGATCACGAATCCGTGGTCCCACCAGGTGGCTGCCGCCGACCTCGCTCGCTCAGGTCGTGATGTGATCATAGCCACGGGTACCGCCTCGGGAAAGTCACTTGCCTTCCTCATGCCCGCTTTGGCGGCCGTTGACTCAGGGGGAACAGTGCTCTATGTCTCCCCCTCCAAAGCACTTGCCCAGGATCAGCTCCGCTGGATGACGGACCTGGAAATGCCGGGTGTGCGAGCGGCAGTGTACGACGGGGACACACCGACGGAGGATCGTTCCTGGGTGCGTGAGCACGGCAATTACGTGCTGACCAATCCGGACATGCTCCACCACGGAATCCTGCCTCGACACGGGGCTTGGTCACGCTTCCTGCGACGTCTTCGTTACGTGGTGATCGACGAATCACATCACTATCGCGGAGTGTTCGGCTCCCACGTGGCCCTGATATTGCGCAGGCTTCGCCGTATCTGTGCCCGCTACCGCTCCGCACCGGTGTTCGTGCTGGCCTCTGCCACCTCGGGCAGCCCCGCAGAGAGCGCGGGTCGTCTCACAGGGGTGGAGGTCACCGCGGTCGACGAGGACGGTTCACCGCGTCCGGGGATGTCTGTGGCCCTGGTCGAACCGGAGCTGACCGAACTGACGGGCGAGCACGGGGCGCCGGTGCGCCGCACGGCGCCCTCCCAAGCGGCGCAGATGCTTGCCGACCTGGTTCGGGACGGGATACGGACCTTGGTCTTCGTGCGCTCCCGACAGGGCGCGGAGGTGGTTGCCCTGACCACCCGGCGCATCCTCACCGAAAGCGGTGATCACGAATCGGTGGAGCGGGTGGCCGCCTACCGGGGTGGTTATCTTGCCTCGGAACGCCGGGAACTGGAGGGGGCGCTGCGCACCGGTGAGTTGTTGGGTCTGGTCAGCACCAACGCCCTTGAGCTGGGGGTGGACATCAGTGGGCTGGACGCGGTGCTCATCGCAGGTTGGCCGGGGACCCGGGCTTCCTTGTGGCAGCAGGCCGGGCGTGCGGGGCGACGTGGGGACGACGCCCTGGCTGCTTTCATCGCCCGGGACGACCCCCTGGACACCTATCTGGCACACCACCCGGAAGCTATTTTCGGTCAGTCTGTGGAAGCCACCGTCCTTGACCCGGAAAACCCCCACATCCTGGGACCACATCTGTGTGCGGCCGCGCAAGAACTACCTGTCACCCGGGAGGACGCGCACCTGTTCGGTCCGTCGATGGAAGAGACCCTCGACTCGCTCGTCTCGCGGAAGCTGTTGCGCAAACGCCCCAGAGGCTGGTTCTGGACCGGCAATGACCGGGCAAGTGACCTTGCCGATATCCGGGGTTCGGGTGGTCCGCCGGTACAGATCGTGGATACCGGAAGTGGGCAGCTCCTCGGTGAGATCGACGAGTCCGCGGCACACGGGACGGTCCACCCCGGGGCTGTCTACCTGCACAGGGGCGCCACCTATCTGGTCGACGACCTCGACCTGGAGGAGGGGGTGGCCCTGGTGCGCTCCGGGGAGCCGCCGTACAGCACGTGGGCACGCGACACCACCGACATCAGTGTCCGCTCGGTACGGCGTGAGGAAACCTGGCCCAGTGGTACCACCGTGCACTTCGGTGATGTGGAGGTCGCTCAACAGGTCGTGGGTTTCCTCAAGAGGGACGTGAGGACCGGGGAGGTTCTCGGTGAACAGCCCCTCGAACTTCCCGAGCGGATCCTGCACACGCGTGCGGTCTGGTGGACCTTGCCGACCGAGGGCGAGGAACGACTGCGCAAGGAGGACGTGGGACTGCTCGGAGCCGCACACGCCGCGGAGCACGCCTCGATCGGCCTGTTGCCCCTGTTGGCCACGTGCGACCGCTGGGACATCGGTGGTGTTTCCACGTCCGTGCATATCGACACCGGCAGGCTCACTGTGTTCGTCTACGACGGTCACCAGGATGGGGCGGGGTTTGCCGAGCGTGGTTACAACGTGGCTCGAGAGTGGCTCACCGCCACACGGGACGTGATCGCCGATTGTGAGTGCGTGAGGGGTTGTCCCTCGTGCATCCAGTCACCCAAGTGTGGGAACAGGAACGAACCCCTCAGCAAGGCCGGTGCGTTGCGTCTGCTGGACGAGGTCCTGCGTGAGGAGACCACGGGCCCATGAGAGGAGGGGACCAAGGCGCCTCGGCGTTGCTGCGTCGTCTTCCTTCGGAGCCCTATCGGTGCAGCTGGTGGTCGGGTCCTTTGCTGTGGGGGTGCGGAGTTGTCCACAGGTTGAGGAAGGGGCTTTCGGGACGACCCGTCGTGGCTGGATCCTTGAAGGGAAGCGGGGCCCTTCGTCCCGCTCCGATCAGGGAGGTTTCATGCCCGAACACATATCGGCGATCCGTACCGAGCCGCGTGGCCTGTCGTCCCTTCGCCGCCCGTTGCTCTCACCGTTGACCCGTTTCCTGACCGGGACCACCGGTTCCGTTTCCGACCTGGGGATGAGCACGGCCGAATACGCTCTGGGAACAGTCACTGCCGTCGCCTTCGCCGGGGTCCTCTACGTCATCCTCACCGGCGGCACCGTCAGCGAGGTCCTCACCGAACTCGTGGTCGATGCACTCAACTCGGGACCGTGACCGAGGGACGGTCACCATGGAGACCGCGATGGTACTGCCGTCCCTGCTCCTGCTCCTGGCCGTGGCCCTCGGGATGATCGCCGCTGCCGGCACACAGTTGGCCTGTGCCGACGCCGCCCGTGTGGGAGCACGAGCATTGGCACGCGGGGAGGACCCCGAGCACGCCCGAGAACTCGCGCACTCGGTGGCGCCGGACCACGCCGAGGTGGAACTGACCGATGACGGGGCCACGGCTCGCGTCACGGTACGGGTCACCCTCGAAGTCGGCTCCGTACTCTCCCTCCCCGTCGAATTGACCGAAACCGCCGCGGTCCCCATGGAACCCGGCCCCGGAGAATCGCTTTCCCACCCCTCGGGAGCGGAGAGATGACTCGATGCGACCCGTGTACTCCGACACCGGATCAGCCACCGTCTGGTGGGTGTCCCTGAGCCTTCTGCTCTGGTTCCTCACCCTTGCCGTCGCCATGACGGCCGCGGCCCGCCTCGACCGGGACCGTGCCGCCACCGCCGCCGACCTCGCCGCACTCGCCGCCGCGGACAGGGCCGCCCACGGCACCCACATGGCCTGTGGGCAGGCCCGTATCACCGCCGAGGCCAACGACGCCTCCCTCATCACCTGCGACCTCACCGGACACATCGTCGACGTGGTGGTCACGGTCCCTTCGACCGTCCTCGACCACCAGGTGCACGCACGGGCCCGCGCAGGCCCGGTCCACAAAGCCGACCCACCCGAGGAGGAGGAATGATCCCCGTCCCCGTGTTGACGAGCGCCGCTCTGCTGTGCGGGATCCTGCAGTCCACACCCGGACCGACCATTCCGGCACCCATCGAAACCCCCGCACCGACGAATGGGTTCTCGGTGTACGAGCAACCCGAGCAACCGGCCACCACACCCGTAGAACTTCGGAAAGCAGTCCCCTCGGACGTCCCCTCCATCGAAAAAGGCAGTCCCTCCGAAAGACCGAACACCGGAACAAGCCCCACCGCAGCGGTTGAAAAAGAACAGCAGACACCTCCCGTCATCCAATACATGGCTGTCACACCCGAACCTGTCGACACCACCTTGCGCGTTCTGGGCAATGTCTCGACCGGGTTGCTCATGGCGTTGGGGATCTTGCTGCTCTCCCTACGACTCTCTGTGGGCAGGCCACGTTTTCCCACCCCGTACACGGGGCGGCACAGACGCTCCGGGCAAGAGCCATGAGGGCTGCGTACGTTCGCATACGTGGGTCGCCGAATCGCCGTACCCTCCGTAGACATGGGACACCGACACCCGAGCAAACTCCGTAACTCCGAGGTGAGCCACGCGCGTGCGCGCTGGCTGCTGCGCGCGGAACTGGCCGGGTGCCAGGAATGCCGGACCGAGGGGGACCGTGAAGTGCTCGCCGACCTGTCCGTCGGTGGCATGTTCGACTCGCTGATCACCGGCTTCGTGCTGGCTCGTGTCCAACAGTGGCGTGCCCCCGGACGGACCCCCCGATACCCTGCGACCGTCTACCGCATTGCCCCCATCGACGAACGTGACTTCTGGAGGGCACCCACCCAGGACTGCATGCGCGTGTGCACCGTGGAGGGGCCACGTGGAGCCGGCGTGGACACATTGCCCGTGCTCGAAGAACTCCGACTCATGTCGGTCAACGACCGCTCGTTCGTCCTGGACGACATCATCGATGGTCTGACCGAGGACGAAACCTGATCGGTACAGGACGACGGGGACGCACCGGTCGGTGCGCCCCGCCATGATCCGGGTGTGGGTCCTGGTATCAGGCCGTGCAGGACATTTCGAGGATGTCTGCGGGTTCACCGGAGCCGATCAGACCGAACGTGGTCGACCCACCCGAGGACAACGTGCCGTTGTGCTCGACAGCGGTCGCACGAAACATCGCCGAGCACGGACGTCTTGCGGCCGACGCGCTGCTCCGTGTTGTCGCCGGTGAACACGTCGAGGACCTGTGGTCCCCCCCATCCGGTGCTGACCCCTCGGGGCACCACGGCACTCGCGCCCAGGGGATGACTTGTCAACGAAGAGCCGACCACAGGAGTTCAGCGGCCATCGGCACGATCCCGATGAGAACGAAGGCGGGCAGGAAACACAACCCCAACGGTGCGACCACCAGTACGGACAGCCGCTCCACCCGCGCGACGGTACGCGTGCGAAACACACGACGCAGATCGAAGTTGTGACGGTCCAGCAGATCGGCGACCGGGGCCCCGGTCTCGGCCGCTCGGGACAGATCACGGCCCACCGCGAGCAGGGGCTCCGGAAGAACGGGACTGTTCCAGGCCTCGGCGGAGGTGGCCCCCAAACGCATTCGTTCGGCGACCGCGGACAACTCGGTACCCAACCGGCCGCGTGCTGCGTGTGAGACGGACGCCATACACGCGGGCAGCGTCGCCCCGGCACGCACACCCGCAGAGAGCAGGGCGATGACCACCGGAAGGTCCGCGGTGATCGGGAGTCGCTGATCTCGGGGACGCCGTGCACGAAACCACAACACCGTACACACCCCCATCACCACCAACCCGCCCAGCACACCGAGGAACGCCACGGCGGCCCAGGCCGCACACACACCGCACAGTGTGAGAAGCAGGAGGCGTGGCCGAAGTCTTCGCGGCGGACGAACGATCAGCGCGTGGACCCTGTCGATGCGATCGAACCCGGTGAGCAACCACAGAGCGCCGGTACAACACAACACCGACAGGAGGACGAACATACTGTCTCCTCTTTTCAGAACGAGGCCACGGCGCTGCGCAACATGCGCACCGTCCACCAGAGCCCGAGCAGATTCAGGGTCAGGCCGAGAAGCAGGCACACCAGACCGACCGGTGTGGTGAAAAGGAAGGTCAACGGTGATCCACCCAGCCCGGCCGACATCGCCACGCCCACCAGAGGCAGACCACTGAGGACGATCGCGGTGGTCCGTGGCCCCGTGGTCCGGGCGAGTGCCTCGGCCCGTTGTTCTTCCTGCTCGGTGAGGCTTTCGGCAAGCTGGTCCACGACACTGGCCGGACCTGCTCCGGTGTCTGCCGCCACCTCCCAACACACGGCGAGATAAGCCAACGCCCACAGGTCCGGATCGTCCTCGGCGGCCGTACGCAAAGAAGCCGAGTCCGAGATCGGGCCCACCGGTGAACCTGCTTGGAGCACAGAGAGCCTCAGCGCTTCCTCGGGTGGTTGCCCAGCCCGTAGCTCGGTTGCAAGGACCCGGCACAGGGTGATCACGGCCTGTCTTTTGCGCGTACCGTGTCCGTTACGCCGTAGGAGCCGATACATGTCGATTCGTGGGTGAAGGGTGCGACGGTACGGACGCAGCGACCACCGTGCCCAAGAGGTACGGGGCACGAACGACAGCAGTACCAAACCCCCGAGGCACAGCAGGAGCGCGGTCACCGGGCTATCCCCACACGGGTGAAGAGCTCTTCGGTCGCCTCACCGTATTTGCGACAGGAACCATCGGGGTCGAAGGAGACAGCTGTTCGTGCCTCCACCACACCATGGGGACTTTGTCGTAAAAGCGCGATCTCGGCGAGCCGTCTTCCCCGGGCGAGGTGGACGACGAGCGCACCGGTGGCGGCCAGCTGGCTGTGTGCAGCGGCACGGTCGAGACCGGCCGCACAGGCCAGCGCCTCCACACGGGCGGGTACATCACGTGCGCTGTTGGCGTGCAAAGTGCCCGCACCCGCCTCGTGACCGGTGTTGAGGGCGGACAGTAAAGAGACCACCTCCGGGCCGCGGGCCTCACCGACCACGAGTCGGTCCGGACGCATACGCAGAGCCTGCTGCACAAGGGTGTCCAAGGAGATCTCACCTCGGCCCTCGATGTTGGCCGGACGGGCGCGCAGACTGACCACGTGCGGGTGTTCGGGACGCAATTCCGGGGTGTCCTCGGCCAACACGAGACGTTCCCCTGGATCGGCGAGCGAAAGCAGACTGGAAAGCAGAGTGGTCTTACCGGTCCCGGTACCACCTGTCACCAAGAACGCCGTGCGTGCGGTGACAACGGCCCGAAGCAGCACGGCACCCCGAGAAGTGAGCGAACGACGCGCGGTGAGTTCGTCCAAGGTGAAGACTCGGGTTGGTGGCAGACGTAGGGACATGCGGGTCCCCTTCGGCGAAATGGGTGGGAGCACGGCGTGCAATCGAGCACCCCCGGGAAGGTCGGCGTCCACGTACGGCACGGCCGAATCCAATCGCCGTCCGGCCCGTGCGGCCAGGCGTTGAGCAAGACGACGAAGTTCCTCCTCGGAGCCGAGCCGCACATCGGCTCGACGCAGGCCTTCACCGCTGTCGACCCATACTTCTTCGGGGCCGTTGACCAGGATGTCGGTGACCCCGGGAAGCATGAGCTCTTCCAACGGCCCCGCCCCCGACAGCTCGGCCGACAGGCGGCGGGTCAGATCCAGGAGTTCGGCGTCGCCGAGGACCCCACCCTCGGCCCGCAACGCGGCCGCCACGGAAGAGGGACTCACCGGGGTCCCGGAGGAGACGAGGCGGTTGCGAACCGCCGTGGTCAACGTGTTCACAGTGCTTCCTTCGGGCACGGGAGGGCCGTCATCAGTTGGTCGGCGAAGCGGGCCAGAGGTGATCGTGTGCGCTGCCCGGGTGGTTCTCCGCGGGAGAGTATGCGTGCCAGGCCGGGCTCCGGTGGCAGATCGGCGCCGAGGGGGAGTTTGAGGGCCTGGGCGACCACGTCCGCGCTGAGTTCTCCCACAGCTCCTCTGACCACGACACGGATGACGGGGGATTCCGTGCGCAGCCGTTCGACCAGGCGGGTGGCGGCCACGACGGAGTGCACGTCGGCCGGGACGACCACGAGGACGAGGTCGGAACGGTTGAGCAGCACACGTGTGGCCGGGTCGAAGGAACGTGGCAGATCGGCGACGACCAGTTCGTTTCCGGTACGTGCGGAGGTCAGCGCCGCCCGGACCGTACCGGCGGGCAGGGGCGCGGGTTGTCCGGCCCCGTTTCCGCGGGCCCAGGTCAACACGGATATCCCGGTTGTTCCGGGCAACCTCGGGCGCAGATCGCGCCAACGCATGCGCCCCTGACGGTTCAACAGATCGTCCCACCCGGTGGGGTGATCGCTCTCTTCGCAGCCGAGATAGAAGTCGGCCCCGCAACCGAGCGGGTCGGTGTCCAAAAGAGCGGTGTTGCGCCCGGCGCGGGCACCGGCCAGTGCCAGGGCCACGGTGAGCAGACTGGCTCCCGCGCCTCCCCGACCACCGATCACCGAGACGATGGGTGCGGGACCCCGGCGAGGCATGGCGGCCTCGGCGAGCAAAGAGGTGAGTTCGGCCTCGTCACGAGGGAGGTGAAAAATGCCCGGCTTACGGGGTGTTGTGTCCGCGGGAGCACGGCACACGATGACAAGACGTCGATGCGGGGGTGGGTCCGCGTTGCGTAGGGCCGAGCTGAGATCGGTACCCACAACGGCGAGCGGCGTATGTGCCCACAAACGCAGGGCGTGGTCGGCTCCTCGGGCCACGTCGACCTCTGTGGAGGCGGCGGCCGCCAGGCGGAGCAGATCTTCGAGAAGTTGGGGATCGTCGGTGGCGAGCAGAGGGAGCGGTTGATTGTCCACAGGGCCTCCGGACGGGCCGGGAATCGACCCTTCGACCTTCGCGCATCGAAAGGGACGGGAAAAGGCCCGATTCAGAATCTGTGGAAAACTCCGCTCGTCGGGCGGGACACGTGTACGGGGTTGGATACGAGTCCTCGCCCGACGAGCGGAAGGAGCGGACGGGGGCGATACTCCGGGGGAGCTGGAGACCGCCGCACGGTTTCCGGCCTCAGGGGGTGAGCCGGGTCCGCTCTCCAAGGAGGTCCGTGACGCGTTCGTCGAAAGCCGGGTTCGGCACAACAGTGCCCCCGATGACTGTTCCTGCGGCGCGTGAGCGCCCCTTACCGAACGTCGAGAGTGACGCTATCACGTCACCCTGTGTATAGATTCGGGAATCGGGGGAGAAAAGTTGGACCAACCATCTTTTCTACGCCGAACCGAGGGCGTACAAAGAAAGTAGTTGGTGGTCGAGATCCACCCCGACGCAGCGGCCGGGTACCCACGCGACACCCGCCGAGAAGGGCAGATGTCGATCGAGTGTGGCGAAGAAACACCCGATCATGGCACAGAACAGGACGCATGATAACCCGGAAACGACGCGTCGGAGGAAGCGCTTCGCGAGGAATCGCGAAGCGCTTCCGGATGTGCATGTGCAGTTGCTCGGGACACACACGTAACATTCACGACCGAAAAGCGTGACCGAAACGATATGGCTCGTGGTGGTCTTCGGCGAGCAGGAATGGGTTCGGCAATGACCGACCGACCATTCCAAGAACTCAACCCCGCTTGAGGGCCTCACACGTGGCCAAGGAGTCCTGGGTCCCGGCCCGGACCGCCCGGCAGCAGTACACGATCCATTCCGCCACACCCTCACTGGTGCCGCTCATGTAGCCACGCAGTGCGGGCACGTACTCCTCACGCATGGTCTGATGCCCCAACTCCGGCGGCACCAAGGACTTCGGATCCAGCCCTCGTTCCACCAGGGTCAGACGTTCCGCGGCACGGGCGACCAACCCGTCCCCCCAACCGAAGGGACGGATCGCCATGAGCTCCCCGTGTACGAGAGCCGACGTCACCAGAGCCGGGACCGCCGTGCGCGAGTTCAGCAGGGAGTACAACCCCTCCATCCGACCCAGGGCCGCCTCGGGAGGCATGGCTTCCCCGAGGCCCAAGGGATCCTCCACCCTTTCCCCCGCTGTGCGGGGTCGGCCCAGTGCTTCGGAATCCACCGCATCGGCGGCGGCGAGCGTGTGCAGACGGGCCAAGACCTGACGCGGTGCCTTGGGCCAGGTGTCGACCAACGACCCGAGTTCGGCGGAAGCACGCAGCGCCCCCTTGATCCGAGTGTCGTAGATGTGTCCCTCGCGGATCTCGTCCATCGCGACCTCGGCACCTTCCAAGGACGCCGACGCGCACGCACCGCGCAAAGAGGACTCCGTGGACACGTCGGCGCTGCGTCGACGCAAAATCCTGTGCTTCAACAGACGGTCGACCAGGGCCCGCGTATCGGTGACCGCGTCTTGTACGCCGGGAAGTTCGGCGATCCGCACCAGCGGACCGGACAGGGAAGCAGAAGTCGAATCGCTCACAAACCCACACTACGCGGGGGTAACACCCGGAAACTGCGGACAGGGACCTTGGACCGCTCGTCGTACAGTGCTGACCGTTCACCGACCGTTCGTCGCGTACCTGCCGGTCCCCGGCGCCTCGCCGACACCCCACGGTTCACGCACATGGGAGACACATGATTAATTGGGTGGGAACCAGCCAACGTAAGGAGAATCACAGTGGCTGACAGCACTCCCCAAGGCCAGGAGACACTGTCCAATCTTCTCCACGAGTCCCGGAGCTTCCCGCCTCCCGCGGACCTTGCGGCAGAGGCCAACGTCAAGGCGGACGCTTACGAAAAAGCGGACGAGGACAGGCTTGCATTCTGGGAGGAGCAGGCGCGCCTGCTCCAGTGGGAGCAGCCCTGGGACACTGTCCTGGACTGGAATCCCCCCTTCGCCAAGTGGTTCGTCGGTGGCAAGCTCAACGCCTCGGTCAACTGCTTGGACCGCCACGTGGACGCGGGACTGGGCGACCGCACCGCCATCAACTGGGAAGGTGAACCCGGAGACAGCCGCAGCATCACCTACGCCGAGCTGAAGGATCAGGTCTCCCAGGCCGCCAACGCCATCACCTCACTGGGCGTGACCAAGGGTGACCGTGTCGCCATCTACATGCCGATGATTCCCGAGACGGTCGTGGCGATGCTCGCCTGCGCCCGGATCGGCGCCGTCCACATGGTCATCTTCGGTGGCTTCTCCTCGGACGCGGTCGGCCAGAGACTCGACGACAGCCAGGCCAAACTCGTCATCACCGCTGACGGCGGCTACCGGCGTGGCAAACCCAGCAGCCTCAAGCCCGCCATCGACGAGGCCGTCGCCGACCGGCCCACCGTCGAAAATGTGCTCGTCGTTCGCCGTACCGGCCAAGAGATCGAGTGGAACGAGCGCGACGTGTGGTGGCACGACGTCGTCGACCCGGCCTCCACCGAGCACACGCCCGAGGCCCACGACGCCGAGGACCCGCTGTACATCATGTACACCAGCGGTACCACGGCCAAGCCCAAGGGCATCTTGCACACCACCGGTGGTTACCTCACCCAGGTCAACTACACGTACTCGGCGGTTTTCGACGTCAAGCCGGAGACGGACGTCTACTGGTGCGCCGCAGACATCGGTTGGGTGACTGGTCACTCCTACATCGTCTACGGCCCGCTCGCCAACGCCGCCACCATCGTCATGTACGAGGGCACCCCGGACACCCCACACAAGGGACGCTTCTGGGAGATCATCGAAAAATACAAGGTCACCATCGCCTACATGGCACCCACGGCGATCCGTACCTTCATGAGGTGGGGCGAGGAGATCCCCGCCAAGTTCGACCTGTCCAGCCTGCGCATCATCGGATCCGTCGGTGAACCGATCAACCCCGAGGCCTACATCTGGTACCGGGAGAACATCGGTGGTGGAAACACACCAGTGGTGGACACCTGGTGGCAGACCGAGACCGGGGCCATCATGATCAGCCCCCTCCCAGGCGTGACCTCGGGCAAACCCGGCGCGGCGATGCGTGGTGTTCCCGGTGTCGTCGCCGACGTCGTCAACGATGAGGGCAAGAGCATCTCTCCCGGCGAAGGCGGCGGATTCCTGGTCATCCGTGAACCCTGGCCCGCCATGCTTCGCGGCATCTGGGGCGATGAGCAGCGCTACAAGGAGACCTACTGGTCCCAATTCCCCGGTCTCTACTTCGCCGGTGACGGTGCCAAGAAGGACGAGGACGGCGACCTTTGGCTGCTCGGTCGCGTGGACGACGTCATGCTCGTCTCGGGCCACAACATCTCCACCACCGAAGTGGAGTCCGCCCTGGTGTCCCACCCCAAGGTTGCCGAGGCCGCGGTGGTCGGTGCCACCGACAAGGTCACGGGCCAGGCGATCGTCGGCTTCGTCATCCTCCGTGGGGGCGAGGAGAGTGTTCCCGACGAACTCCTCCAGGAGCTGCGTAACCACGTCGGTGGCTCCCTCGGTCCGATCGCCAAACCCGCCCGCCTGCTGGCTGTGCCCGAGCTGCCCAAGACCCGCTCCGGCAAGATCATGCGACGCCTGTTGCGAGACATCGCCGAGAACCGGGACGTGGGGGACACCTCGACCCTCACCGACTCCACGATCATGGACGTGATCGCCAAGCAGCTGCCACAGAAGAGCAGCTGATCGGTACGTAGGAGCCACACTCTGCGTGCTACTGCAAAACCGGCGCCCCGTCCCCCTTTCCGGGACGGGGCGCCGCGCCCACTCACTCGAGTGAGTGGACAGAAGAATGGTGTTCTGCGTGCCGTGAGAGACGTGAACACGGGGGGATGTGCGAGGATGCGGAGGATCATTCGCGTGTTCGGACCGAGAGAAGGGAACCCCCACGATGGTGGACAAGCCGGGGGCCGACGTACCTGGCGCTACCAGCAATACCGAGCATTCCGTCGGTGAACTGGTCTCCGATGCCACCGACACGCTGTCCCGGTTGGTTCGGCTGGAGCTCAAACTCGCCAAGCTGGAGGCCAAGGCAGACGCGGTCCGGATCGGCAAGAGCATCGGAGAACTGCTCGCCGCAGCAGTGATACTGCACATCTTCGTCATTTTGTTGTCGGTGACCCTCGGGTTCGCCCTGCACGAGATCTTTGCGCTCCCGGCCTGGGCCGCCCTGGGAATCGTCACACTGCTCTACCTCGTGGTCGCCCTGATCTTCGTGCTCATCGCCGTGATCAACTTCCGTAAGCGTCAGGGGTTGACCCGTACCACGCTCACCGCATCCCGCCTGTGGGGCATCCTGCGTGGCGATATCCGTCCGCCCGAAGGCGGCTCGGTCGCGGTGTCCACCGACGACGCGCCCTCTGGGACGCCTACTCGCTCCGGCCACTGAGTCCGACGTCGTGCTGGACGACACAGCTGCCTATGTGGACGGGCCTTGGACACATCGGACCGTCGGCGCATCGGGGGCGCGTTTCCACGTCGCCGAAGCAGGTGAGGGCCCGCTCGTCCTGTTCCTGCACGGATTTCCCCAGTTCTGGTGGGCGTGGCGCTTCCAGCTCACCGCTCTGGCCGCCGCCGGGTACCGGGCGGTCGCCGCGGACATGCGTGGATACGGAGCCAGTGACAAGACCCCCCGAGGTTATGACCTGGTCACCCTGGCCCAGGACGCCTCAGGTCTGATTCGCGCCCTGGGTGCTCGCGACGCTGTCGTGGTCGGTCATGGAGTCGGCGGCCTGGTCGCATGGACCATGACCGCATATCACCCCGATGTCGTACGTGCGCTGGCCGCAGTTTCCTCCCCCCACCCTCGACGGGCCGTACGCCTCTTGGCCTCGGGTGGGCCCGGTGTCCGACACATGCTCAAGGCCCAGTTGCCGATCCTGCCCGAACACCGACTTCTCGCCGATGGGTGCATACGGGTGGGACATCTGCTGCGTGAGTGGTCCGGGTCCGGGTGGCCGGACGCGGAGACGGAAAAACGCTATCGGCGGGCCTTTGCCATCCCGAAGGTGTCGCACTGTTCTTTGGAGTGCCACCGGTGGATCTTCCGCTCCCGGTGGCGTCTGGACGGGGCTCGATACATGTCACGTATGCGCAGGCCGATACACATCCCGGTTCTTCAGATCCACGGGGACAACGATCCGGTCTGTCCACCGAAGGCGGTCTTTGGCGCACAGCGCCTGCTCATGGGCTCACACAGACCACTCCGCATCGCAGGGGCCGGGCACTTCCCGCACGAGGAACGACCCGACGAGGTCTCGGAGGGACTCGTAGGCTGGTTGCGCGAGATCGGCGATGCCGCGCCCTGGGAGGGCGAGGCGAAGAGGTGGTGAGGCAGGGATGAGGGCGAAGGCCGAAAACAGTGACCGGGATCGTAACGAGAGCGGCCGCGCGCAGAACCAACGGCCGAGGGATCGTTATGGTCGACCCTTGCCTCACGGAAGCGTCGGTGAGGTCGAAAGAGTTCCCGACGACGCCGAGTTCACCGCGGACGAAGGGCTGACCGAGGCCCAGAAACTGCTCGACGAGGGATACGCTTTCACCGCCCACGAGGTGCTCGAGGCGGTGTGGAAGTCCGCGCCCGAGCCCGAACGGGAGTTGTGGCGCGGTCTTGCCCAGATCGCCGTGGGTGTCACCCACGCCCAACGCGGCAACATGCTCGGTGCCGCCCGTTTGCTGCGCAGGGGTGCCGACCGGACAGCACCGTTCGTGCCGGCTCCGCACGGGTTGGATACCGAGGGTGTGGCGGCTTTTGCTCGTGCGCTGGCCGACGACCTGGATGCCGGGCGGGCCCGCCCCGGGGAAGGGATCGACCCCTCCGGGATGCGGTTGTGTCCTTGAAGCCGGATCACCGGGTTGCCTGACTGGTCAGGTTAGTACTCCCATTTCGGATATGAGCACTTTGCGTACTTTGTCGCTGGTTGCGACTTTTTCGCTGTTAATCCAATATCGTATTAAGTGGGGCCGAAAGCTAACTTTGTGGCTGAATGTGTAATTGCCTTGGCCGACAAGGTCACCGTGAGGTCACATCTTTGGTTTCTCTTGGCGAAATGCCGAATCCACACTCACCTTTGGCTCGTACTGCTGAGTACAATCCCCGGATCATCACCCGTGAACACATGGCTCGGGTGGTGCGCACCACAACCGAAGCGGCACTGCTTCGACCCCGCCGAGCGTGCCGTCGGGCCTGCTCAGGCTCCTTCCGGACGGCGGTACGTCCTTGTCTGTGCACGGAGTCCGGCGCCAAAGGCCATCCGTTCCTGTGTGCAATGACGCGGGTGGGGACGAAAAGGCCGTGCCCGTCTCAAGGAGGACGGTTTGTCTGGGCTCACACTCGCCGCCGACGGCGGCATGGCCCTACCACTGGAAGGCATCGACCTCACTCTCGTCATCGTCGTCATGGCGGTGGCACTCCTTGCTCTCGCCGTGGCCGGGATGCTGGTACGTGAGGTCCTCGCCGCACAGCAAGGCACAGAGCGAATGCGCAACATCGCAGTCGCAGTTCAAGAAGGAGCTGGGGCCTACCTCAAACGGCAGTTCCGCACCCTTGTGATCTTTGTCGTCGTCATCCCACTCCTGCTGCTCCTGCTGCCGGCGGACGACCTTTCGATCAGCATCGGTAGATCGGTCTTCTTCGCCCTTGGCGCACTGCTCTCCGCAGCGACCGGATTCATCGGCATGTGGCTGGCGGTCCGAGGCAACGTCCGTGTGGCGGCCGCCGCACGCGGAGGTGACGACGCCTCCAACCGTACTGCCATGCGTATCGCCTTCCGCACCGGAGGCGTGGCCGGGATGATCACCGTCGGCCTCGGTCTTCTCGGCGCGGCGATCGTCGTCCTCTTCTACAAGGGAGACGCCCCCATCGTCCTCGAAGGTTTCGGGTTCGGTGCGGCTCTTCTCGCCATGTTCATGCGTGTGGGCGGGGGCATCTTCACCAAGGCAGCCGACGTCGGTGCCGACCTCGTCGGCAAGGTCGAACAAGGCATCCCCGAGGACGACCCACGCAACGCCGCGACCATCGCGGACAACGTCGGTGACAACGTGGGTGACTGCGCAGGCATGGCCGCCGACCTGTTCGAGTCCTACGCCGTCGTTCTCGTGGCCTCGCTCATCCTCGGCCGGGTCGCCTTCGGTGTCGAAGGCCTCATCTTCCCCCTGCTCGTACCGATGATCGGTGTGGTCACCGCGATCCTCGGCATCTTCCTCGTCGCCCCCAGGGAAAAGGACCGCACGGCGATGTCCGCGATCAATCGCGGGTTCTTCATCTCCGCAGGGATCTCCGCGATCCTGGTCGTGATCACCGCTTTCTGGTACCTGCCGGGGAACTTCGAAGAGCTCTCCGGGGTCGGTGACACCGTCCTCGCCGAGATCAACGAAGCGGGCACCAACCCCGACCCACGGTTCATCGCCATCACCGCGGTACTCATCGGCCTCGTTCTGGCAGCCGCCATCCAACTGCTCACCGGCTACTTCACCGAGACCGACAAACGACCCGTCCAGGACATCGGAGAAAGCTCCGAGACCGGTGCGGCGACCGTCGTCCTCTCCGGCATCTCCGTCGGGCTGGAATCGGCCGTCTACTCCGCGTTGCTCATCGCAGGCGCCGTGTACGCAGCATTCCTGCTCGGCGGCGGATCCATCACCTTGAGCCTGTTCGCGGTCGCCCTCGCAGGCACCGGACTGCTCACCACCGTCGGCATCATCGTGGCCATGGACACCTTCGGCCCGGTTGCCGACAACGCCCAAGGCATCGCCGAGATGTCCGGGGACGTCGAGGGCGAGGGCGCCGACATCCTCAACGGGCTCGACGCCGTCGGCAACACCACCAAGGCGATCACCAAGGGCATCGCGATCGCCACCGCGGTCCTGGCCGCGACCGCGCTGTTCGGTGCCTTCCGTACCTCCGTGCAGGAGCAACTCGGAGACGACGAACTGTTCTCGCTCTCTTTGGACAACCCCGATGTCCTCGTCGGTGTCATCATCGGCGCAAGCGTGGTGTTCCTCTTCTCCGGACTTGCGATCATGGCGGTCGGACGTGCTGCCGGACGCGTCGTCATGGAGGTTCGTGAACAGTTCCGGGCTCGCCCCGGCATCATGGACGGCTCGGAAAAGCCCGAGTACGCGCGTGTCGTCGACATCTGCACCAAGGACTCGTTGCGTGAGCTGATCACCCCCGGGCTCCTCGCGGTCCTCGCCCCGATCACGGTCGGCTTCGCGCTCGGCTATGCGCCGCTCGGAGCCTTCCTCGGAGGCGCCATCGCCGCAGGTGTCCTCATGGCCGTGTTCCTCGCCAACTCCGGCGGGGCCTGGGACAACGCGAAGAAGCTCGTGGAGGACGGCTACCACGGAGGGAAGGGCTCCGAGGCACACGAGGCGACCATCATCGGTGACACCGTCGGTGACCCCTTCAAGGACACCGCGGGTCCGGCCATCAACCCCCTGTTGAAGGTCATGAACCTGGTCGCATTGATCGTGGCACCCAGCGTGGTTCTCTACGCGGACAACATTGCCCTGCGGGTCGGTGTGACCGTGCTCTCGGTCGGAGTGCTCGTCGGTGCGATCCTTTGGTCCAAGAACCGGGGATCCGGGACGGAGAGCAAGCCGGCGAAGACCAACACTCAGGTCTCCCCCGGAAAGGGAGACGAACCCGAGCAGCCCGGTGCTCTTGGCTCCGACGACCAGAAGGGTGAGCCGAAGAAACCCGAGGAAGTCCCCAAGGGCGAGGGGCGCAAGGAAGAGGCCGGCACCGGAGACAGCAACACCACCTGACCGCCGTAGTTGTGTGGGGTCGCCCGGAGAACTCTTCCGGGCGACCTCGCCACTTCCGGGTGTGTGCAGCACCTAGCCTGGGTGGAGCAGTCGGAGGAGGTACTGACCGGTGCAGGGAGCGAAAGGTCTGTTCACCATCTTGGGCATCATGGTGGGGTTCATCGGACTACTGGCCATCGTCGCGACGAGCGTGTCCCCATGAAGCGGACACTTTTGCTCATGCGTCACGCCCAGGCCGAACCTGGTTTTGGCATCGACGACATCGATCGTCCACTCACCGCTCAAGGCCAGGCACAGGCGAAGGTCGTGGGGCGCCTACTCGCCCAACATGGTTGTCGAATCGATCATGTCGTGTGTTCGACCGCATTGCGGACCCGCCAGACGCTCGATGGTGTCCTGAGCACCTTGGGCGCGGAGTCGCCTCCCGAGATCGAATACGACGAGGCGGCCTACAACGCAGCTTCGGACACGCTCCTGGAAATGGTGCAGTATGCCGATGCGGACATCGAAACCATGATGGTGGTGGGGCACAACCCTTCCGTCTCCCAGCTGGTCTTCGACTTCGTTGCCGAATCCGAATCACTCACCGGGTTTCCACCCGCCACCGTTGCGGAGGTCCAGCTCGAAGTGGAGTGGCTGTATGTGGCCCCGGGAACCGGTACCGGACACGTACTCAACGGGTGATGCGAGTCACTCGCTTGCGGGTTTGCCTTTTGCTTCAAGCTTCGTGTAATGTTCTTCGGGCCGACATCGACCGGCCCAAGGCCGGGTCGAGAAGGCATCGACCGAGCGAGGCGAACGCAGATCTTGCGGGCGTGCCGGTCTTTCTCTCTTCTTCTTGTCCGTCCGGCTCGAGTACTTCTTGGGTCGGGTAGGCTCGAGGAGCTGCCCGGTGAGCTGGGGCCGTGAAGGCCGGTGGTTTTCCGGGGCGGGCGGGTTCTTCACCCCGTGGTGGCAGAGCATTTTCGAATGGGCGCCGATTTGGTGAG
>DXDP01000517.1 GCA_019115445.1 Candidatus Nocardiopsis merdipullorum | reverse complement strand
TTTTCCGTGGTGGTTTTGGTGGAAGGGTTATACCCGGTCTCTTTTCGAACCCGGTCGTGAAGTCTTCTTACGCTGATGGTACTGCCCTGTGGTGGGGTGGGAGAGTAGGTTGCTGCCACGGTTTTTCTTTGTGTGGGGGTGGGGTTGGTGCCTGATGGGTGCTTTCCTCTCCCCCGCTCTCTTTTTTTGGGTGGGCTTGTGAACATGTGAAAAGCAGTTTGATGGAATGAGAAAAAAGCCCTTCCCACGAAGAAATGCTTCGCGGGAAGGGAGGAAACGGCTTTCTAGAACCCGTAGTTGTGCACCAGGCCACCCGGGTAGACGGTGCCGACACCATCACGGTAGGCGTAACCGTCGTACTGGCTGCCCTGCACGAAGGTCCAACCACCCAGGGTCTTGCCGTCCATGGTCAGGTACCAACCCGCCGCGTTGGGGTCGGTGTAACCCCGCAACGAGTAGTGGATGTGGGCACCGGTGGTGGAACCGCCGGCGCAGAGGCTGTTGCCCTGGCTTCCCAGGTAATGACCGACTTCGACGTCATTGCCGGGGAGCCACTGATAGTCCTCCAGGTGGTAGTAGTCGGTGGAGTACCCGTTGTCATGGATGACTCTGGTCCAGCCGTCGCACAGGCTGTAGGCATAGCCGCCACGTGAAGCACGGGCCAGGCTCTCACCACCGGCGAAGTCCAGTGACTCGCCGATGTCGCCGTGCGGGCCGCCGGTCATCACCATCGAGGTGCCGATCGCGAAGGGCAGTCCGAGGCCGATGTAGTTGGTGGGAGCTGTCTGTGCTGGGTCGGTCGAGGCAGCGATGCTCTCGCGTTCCTCCTCGTCCAGCAGCGGGCTGTCGGTCAGGAGGGAGGAGAACTCCTCGGTCCCCTCCAACCCGACGTCCCAGCCGGAGTTGTCGTGTTCGGCGGCGAACAACCAGGCCTGGGGATCTTCGTCCGCGCCCATGGGTGCGGTCACGATGGCAACACCGAAAGCCGTGCTGTCGGAGGCTTCACGGATGTCCACGCGCACGTCGCGTTCCTGTGCGGCCAGGGTGGACAGTTCGGTGTCGCGTTCGTTCAGGACGTCGCTGATGACTGCATCGGCCAGGATGCTCTCCGCGGGTTCGGCCGCAGTGCTCAGGGCAGTGGGCAGCTCCATGATCTCGGCGTGGTCGAGGATGATCTCCACGTTGTCCGCTGTGCTGTGCGAGGGGGCGGACGGTTCGGCCGAGGCCGGCACGGACGTACTCGTGAGGAAAGCGGCGGCCGCGATCACGGTGAACATCCCCACGGGTAGGGAGCGGGGAACAATAAGCAGTGTCAACGCTTCTCCAGAGGATGAGTAGCGAGCGGGGGTCTGACACCACAACGCTCTTTGTGGCTACCGCAGAGTAATCAGGCTTTCCTCTTCGCACAAGAGGAGGTAGGAAAATTTCCTACCTGAATCAGTCCTCTGGGGTGGAGAGTTTTCTTCTTACGGTACGTGCCACTCGAGCAGCCGGGCAGGCAGCTGCTCAACGCAGTACGACGACCCTTCCGGCCGTCAGCGCACCTGGGAAGGGTCGTGGTCGATCAGGTACTGGATGTACACCGGGCGCAGTGCCTCTTGCACGTCCGGGTCGGTCTCGGTCGAAAGCACTTCGTAGAGGTAGGCGGAGGTCTGGGCGATGCTCGCCTCGCCGGCCTCCTCGTTGCCTGCCGCGGCCTCGGCCGCGGGGATCATGCTGAGTATCTGCCAGAAGAACCGCACGTCCCACCTGCGCCGGGCCAACTCCAAAGCACGATCACGCAGATCCTCGGTGCTGGTGTGCTCGAAATCGGTGACGTTCTCTCCCATGTTCGGACGATACCCATACCTGTCCCGTTCATTATCGGGTGAGCTGCGTTACTCTGCAGACGAGTTCATCCACTTCCTCTGCGAGGCTCGGAAGGCCCCCACAAGGGGTAGAGCGGAGCGAGGGTGCGTAGTGAGGGGTTTGAGTCATGGCTGAGGGCGCAGCTCGGGTCGTAGTCGCAAAGCCGGGACTGGACGGCCACGACCGCGGGGTGAAGATCGTCGCCCGCGTATTGCGGGACGCCGGGGTGGAGGTCATCTACACCGGGCTTCGGCAGACCCCGGAGATGATCGTGTCCGCCGCGTTGCAGGAGGACGCCGACGCGATCGGTCTGTCGGTGCTGTCGGGCGCGCACATGACGATGTTCGGTCAGGTGATGGAGCTCCTCCGTGAGAACGACGCCACCGACATTCGTGTGTTCGGTGGGGGGATCATCCCGGAGGCCGACATCGCGGACCTGGAGGCTCTGGGTGTGGCCAAGATCTTCACCCCGGGTGCTCCGACCGAGGAGATCGCCGAGTGGGTGAAGGAGAACATTCGCCCGGCACACGCGGCCTGAGGAGGGTGATGTTGGTCGCACTTGTGTGCGTGCGCCAGGCGGGGAAAAGGGGGGTGGGATGTTGCGTTTGGTGTCTCTTGTCACAGATCTTCCCAGGCGAGGGCCCTTGTGGGGCCGTATGAGCAGCTTTTCCGGGCTCGACGGCCGGTCCAACATGCCCCCGGTGTCCGGCTCGGTTTTCCTGGGCGACTAAGCTTTGCGCATGTCGCGGGTGGCATTGCCGCGGCGTTTTCGATCTTTTGTTGAACGGCTTGGCCCTGACGGGACCGGCGTCGTGTGACACGTGTTCAGTGGGTCACAGCCGCTCCGGACGAGGCCACCCCGGTAGACATTTGAGCCAGCGAGTTACAAGGACGGACCCTCGTGGACCTGTTCGAATACCAGGCGAAGCAACTCTTCGCAGAGTACGGGGTCCCCGTACCCCAGGGGAAGGTGGCGAGCACGGCCGCTGAGGCACGTGCCATCGCTGAGGAGTTCGCTGCCGCCGGGAAACCCCGCGTCGTCGTCAAGGCGCAGGTCAAGACCGGTGGCCGCGGCAAGGCAGGCGGTGTGAAGGTCGCCGACGGTGTTGACGACGCCAAGGCCAAGGCCGAGCAGATCCTCGGCATGGACATCAAGGGACACACGGTCCACCGCGTGCTGGTCGAAGAGGCTTCCGACATCGCGGAGGAGTACTACTTCTCCTTCCTGCTGGACCGCACCAACCGCACCTTCCTTTCCATCTGCTCCGCCGAGGGCGGCATGGACATCGAGGAGGTCGCAGAAACCAACCCCGACGCCGTCGCGAAGATCCCGGTCGATCCGCTGACCGGCGCCCCCGCGAACGTCGCGACCAAGATCGTGGAGGCAGGCAAGCTGCCGAAGGCTGCTGCCGAGGGTGCCGCCGAGGTCGTCACCAAGCTGTGGGACGCCTTCGTCGGCAAGGACGCCACGCTCGTCGAGGTCAACCCGCTCATCCTGACCAAGGACGGCCGCGTCGTCGCCCTGGACGGCAAGGTCACCCTGGACGAGAACGCCGACTTCCGTCAGGACCTGGAAGGCTTCGCCGTTCCGGAGGAAGGCGACCCGCTCGAGCTCAAGGCCCAGGCCAAGGGCCTCAACTACGTCAAGCTCGACGGTGAGGTCGGCATCATCGGTAACGGTGCCGGTCTGGTCATGTCCACCCTGGACGTGGTGGCCTACGCCGGTGAGGACCACGGCGGTGTCGAACCCGCCAACTTCCTCGACATCGGTGGTGGCGCCTCCGCCGAGGTGATGGCCAACGGCCTCGAGATCATCCTCGGGGACCCGGCGGTCAAGAGCGTGTTCGTCAACGTCTTCGGTGGTATCACCGCCTGTGACGCCGTCGCGAACGGTATCGTCCAGGCCCTGGACCTGCTGGAGCAGCGCGGCGACGACGTCAGCAAGCCGCTGGTCGTACGCCTTGACGGCAACAACGCCGAACTCGGGCGTGAGATCCTCACCGAGCGCGCCCACCCGGCCGTGCAACAGGTCGACACGATGGACGGCGCCGCCGCTCAGGCCGCCGAGCTCGCGGCGAAGTAGGGGACGAAAAACCATGGCTATCTTCCTGACCAAGGACAGCAAGGTGCTGGTCCAAGGCATGACCGGCTCCGAGGGCACCAAGCACACCCGCCGCATGCTGGCTTCCGGCACCCAGATCGTCGGTGGCGTGAACCCGCGCAAGGCCGGGCAGAAGGTCGACTTCGACGGCACCGAGGTGCCCGTCTTCGGCTCCGTCGCCGAGGGTATGAAGGCCACCGGCGCCGACGTCAGCGTGATCTTCGTTCCACCGAAGTTCACCAAGGACGCCGTTGTGGAGGCGATCGACGCCGAGATCGGTCTGGCCGTTGTCATCACCGAGGGCATCCCGGTGCACGACACCGCCTCCTTCTGGGCCTACGCCGCCGACAAGGGCAACAAGACCCGCATCGTCGGCCCGAACTGCCCCGGGCTGATCACACCCGGGCAGTCCAACGCGGGCATCATCCCCGCCACCATCACCAAGCCCGGGCGGATCGGTCTGGTGTCCAAGTCCGGCACCCTGACCTACCAGATGATGTACGAGCTGCGTGACATCGGTTTCTCCACCTGTGTCGGTATCGGCGGTGACCCCGTCATCGGTACCACGCACATCGACGCCCTCCAGGCGTTCGAGGAGGACCCCGACACCGACGTCATCGTGATGATCGGTGAGATCGGTGGTGACGCCGAGGAGCGTGCGGCCGACTTCATCAAGGAGAACGTGACCAAACCGGTCGTGGGCTATGTCGCGGGCTTCACCGCCCCGGAGGGCAAGACCATGGGCCACGCGGGCGCCATCGTCTCCGGCTCTTCCGGTACGGCTGCGGCCAAGCAGGAAGCTTTGGAGGCCGTCGGCGTGAAGGTCGGCAAGACCCCGAGCGAGACCGCCGAGCTGGCGCGCGACCAGTTCTGACGGTACTGATTCGGAGCGGCTCCGCTCCCGTTCTCGGATTTTTCGGGACGGGGGCGGGGCCGTTCGGTGTTTTCGGGGGTCAGCCTTCCTCGATCTGTTCGGGGCCGTCCCCGCCGTCCTGTAGGCGCTGTTTACGGTTCTGGACCAGTTGTCCGGTGAACGGGCCCACCACCAGGAGGCAGAAGAACCCGAGGAAGATGGCGATGGGGACGAAGCTGCCGTTGACGATGGTCGGAACCCCCCACACGAGCAGGAGAAAACCTCCGAAACCGCCGAGTGCGCCGAGGTTCACCGTGGAGTCGGGCTTCTTGGACCTCTCGGTCTTCTTGGTTTCTGCGGTGTCGACCTCGTCGATCTTGTCGCCCGGTTCGGCCGGGGCCGTCGTTCCGGGCTGCGTTTCCGGTGTGGGTTTTTCGGTGACGGAGGCCGGTTGCAGCTTCGGGGGAAGATCCTCGAAGAGTGGGACGAGGTCGGTGTTGGTGACCGCGTGCAGGGCCTCCTCGGAACGTGTTTCGTGTTCGTCCAGGGACAGTCGACCTTCCTCCAGTGCGGTACGGAGACCGTGGAGGGCCTCGTCACGCTCCTCATCGGAGATGCGGTAGCGGTGAGGGTGTTCGGGCCGTGTCATGGGACGTCCGTTCACGAGTGGAGGGACTGCTTCTGCCTTGATGAGACGTACCCA
>DXDP01000516.1 GCA_019115445.1 Candidatus Nocardiopsis merdipullorum | reverse complement strand
ATGACGGCCCCTCCCAGCACAGGGCCGGTTTGACGAAGGACGTTGAGGACAGATGACGCGGCACCGAACTCCTCGCTCCTGAGCGCAGACATGCCCACCGTCGTCAGTGGCGCGATCGCGAACCCGTTTCCGATGCCGAATATGGCGGTCGCCCCCGGAAGCCACAGCCATGAAACCCCTGTGGCGGCGATCAGTATGCTCAGGGCGGTTCCCATCGCAGAAGCACCGAACCCGATCTGCAGAACAAGACGTGCCTTCCCGTCGTCCACCCAGCGGCCGGCGATGGGTGCCGTGACAACGGATGCGATCGACGCCGGCGCAAGAACCGCACCCGCCCAGAACGCCGGTTGGCCTACTACCGATTGGACGTAGTTCGAGACAAGGAAAGTCAGGGCGAACACACCAAGGGCTGTAGCAAGGCCGAACAATGCGGCAGAGATGAACCGGGGATTTCGACGGAGAGACTGCGGAAAAACTGCGCGCGCTGGATCAACCCGGCGTTCGTACCAGAAAAACGCGAGCAGGCAGAGCGCAGCGAACGGAAGGCAGGCGATGGTCAACAGGTCCCAGCCCGCGTGGGGTCCTTGCAGGCAGCCGTAGAGGAGTGCGACCAAGCCGACACCCGCGAGCAGAGTGCCCACGAGGTCGAACTTCACTGACCGGGTCGCTCCGGTGGGAAGACTTCGCAGGCCCAGGGCCACCACGAGAACTGCTACCGGGAGGTTGATGAAGAAGATCCACCGCCAACTGAGGCCATCGATCAGCACGCCACCGACGAGGGGACCGATGATGGAGGCGGTTCCTGCGATCGATCCCCAGATGCCGACCGCACGGCCGCGCGCCTCTTCGGGGAATGTGATGCCGATGAGTGTGAGGGTTTGTGGGACCAGCATGCCGGCGCCGAGTCCTTGGAGGAAGCGGCCGGCGATCAGGGTGAGCGGGGAGGTCGCAACACCGCAGACGAGGCTGGCTGCTGCCAGGATGATCGTGCCCAGGAGGAACAGGCGCCGGTGTCCGAATCGGTCACCCAGGCGGCCTGACGGAATGATCGCCAACGCAAGAACGAGGCCGTAGCTGTTGACCGCCCAGAACACTTGAGCCGTGGTCGCACCCAGGTCTTGTGTCAACGAAGGCACTGCGAGGTTGATGATTGTCAGGTCGAGGAGAGCGATGAAGTATCCGCCGGCCAGCGCGCACAGTCCGAGCCACTGTCGAGCGCTGATCGGTGGGGCTGGGGGATCTCCTGCCACGTCTTCTCCTTGTTCATCGGTTCGGTGTCCGCGTGTGAAGTGTCTCCGTTGGCGGTCGTGGCGTCATCGTCGAACGATTGCGGGGGTCTTGTCGGTTCTTTCGTTCCGAGTCAGGTTGTCGACGTGCTCGAGGTGGAGAGCATCGGGGTACTTGGTGACGATTGATGCCAGGTGGACGAATCCCATGATGAGGTGATCACGGACCGCATCGCTGGGCTGTGCAATATCGTGGCCTGCTCCATCGGTGCTGAAATCGATGGTCATGGCACTGGCCGAGGTCTCTCTTCCGAGGAAGCCGAGGAAAACACGACCTGTGCGTCGGCTACTCCCGAAACCTTGCGGACGGTGTCGTGGCCGCGTCGTACTTCTTCCTTTCCGCCGGTGCTGACAGCGCCGACGAGTTCATGCTGATCGGCGATCCGCTCGGTGTGGTGTACACGGGTCCCCATCCGCCTCGGACATGGCCCAGTGCCCACCCGGCCCGGCCACACGGCTTCTGTGCCCTCGAATGAGGATCCTACGGGGATTGTGGGGCAAGACTCGCGGCCGTTGGTCCCCAACCGGACAGAGGGTGCCGACACCGATCCGTAGACACAAAACATCACCTCTGTGATCAGCTTCACTGGGTGTTTTCGAGGTCGCGGACAGGGTGGCCGAGGAATTCACCGAGCAGTTGATCACCCGGAGTGGAGTTTTGTACCGGTTACTGCTGAGGCCCCACAAAGAGGCGTCGGTCAAACCGTGGCGAAGCGCAGTTCGGTGATGGCCGATGTGTGCCGACGCTCCCCCGCATCGGGGCCATATATGGCCTCGAAAATGACTCTGGGAGGGGGTAAGGAAAGGGGTAGGCCGATGAAGGAGCTTGATGAGTGAAATGAACCCGCCGGTCCTGTGGGCCCGAGCCGACGGCATCGCCCTGGGGGCGCTGCGCGCCGATCTGGCCCACGAATATTGGCGATGGGAGAGCGATCCAGGGGCCGTATTGGGGTATGGGCGGCAGGTGCCTGAGAGTTCTGAGTCCCGGGCCGAGGGGTTGCAGCACCAGCTGCGTGGCGCACCCGACCAGGCGCGGTTCACCGTCTATGACATGCGCGCCGGTGATCCGGTCCCTTGTGGGATGGCGAGTCTGCTCATCGACCACCAGGTACGTACGGCCGAGTTCGTCCTGGTGGTGGCGCCCGAAGTGCGGGGGAAGGGTGTGGGCACCATCGCGACACGGTTGACGTTGGATTATGCCTTTCACGTCATCGGTTTGGACATGGTCTGGCTCAAGGTGTTGGAGCCCAATACCGCAGGCCGCAACGCCTACGTCAAAGCGGGTTTCCAAAAGGTGGGCACCATGCGCAGCGCCGGGGTTTGGAAGGGTCGCAGGTGTGGAGAGGTGGTCATGGACGCACTACCGGAAGATTTCCCCTGGCCCTCGGTGATCGTGGACACCGACCACTGACGCGGGAGGAAGGCAACACCGGCTGTGTCGGCTCTATGGGGCCGACACGGTCGCCCGATACCGCTCACTGTTGCGTCGCAGAACCGAAAGGGCCGACACCTGATCATGCCTTCCCAGGACAGCACTTCGTTGATCGTCTTGGATGACCTGTCGAGTGTGGACATCCACGACGTCATAGACCAAGCCGAAAGGCGGCTGAGGCGTGGGCTGGATTGCGAGGGCGCCCACTACAGCCGGTTCAACGGTACTGCGGGCTTTCGCACCGATGCTCACACGTGGGTGCGGTTGTCCTTCAGGCGCGCTACACGCATCGATGTCCCCTCTTGGACCGGGGCCGAAGAGGCGGCGATTCTTTCGGGGGTACCCAAACCCGCTTGGATCGCCGCCGCGACCTGGTTCGACCCCGGACGCGACGTGGTGTGGAAGGCCGAGGAGACCTCTTTGGCTCCTGCTGACGCGGTGTCCGTCGGTGCTGACATCGTCGAGGACCCGTGCCTACCGGAGACCTGGTGGGCTGCGCTACGAAATGGGTTGGACTCGCTTGCAGCGCACACCACGAACCGCGTGGCCTTGGAGCAGGGCCACTTGTCCCGACGTGTACGTGAGGTCTACGGCTCCGATGTCGATACGCGTGTGCCCGGTGATGCGTGGGCCTGCGCCCATGGCGACCTCGGGTACGCGAACCTGACCGGGCCCGAGCTGGTGCTGTTGGATTGGGAGAGTTGGGGGATGGCGCCGATCGGTTGGGACGCCGCTTGTCTGTGGGCGTCTTCACTGGGTGTTCCCGAGGTCGCGGACAGGGG
>DXDP01000515.1 GCA_019115445.1 Candidatus Nocardiopsis merdipullorum | reverse complement strand
CGGCCAGTGACCGAGCCCTGACCGCCTCCATCGGCGCCGCGGCCGGCAACGGTCTGTACAAGGGCCTGGTCACCGCAGCGGGGGCCGTGTTCCTGGCCTGTGTGGCCGGTGCCGCCGGGTGGATGGCCCTGCGAGGGAACCTCACCGTCGGCGAACTCGTCATCGTGGTCGGCCTGGCCCAGTTCCTCGTCGAACCAGTACAAGGGATCGGGATGGCCGGGCAGATGTTTGCGACCGCACGCGCCTCCGCGCAACGCCTGGTCCGACTCCTCGACGCACCCGACGCCGTCACCCCCGGTGATCGCCTCCTGCCGAGTGTCCTTCCCGATGCCGTGGCCGCCGTGGAACTCCACGAGGCGACCCACCGCACGCTCGACGGTGTCGACCTGAGGGTGCCCCAGGGAGAGTTCGTCGGGGTGCTCACCACCGACCCCCGTGACGCCGAGGCACTGATCGACCTCCTCACCGGTCGCGCCCAGGACACCGAGGACACCGTCCGCATCGGTGGGACACCGGTGTCGGAGATCGACCTCGACTCGTTGCGGTCGACCGTTCTGGTCGAACAACACGGCAGTGTGCTCTTCGAAGGCACCTTGCGTTCCAACCTGGTCGGCGCCCCCGACCACGAGAAGAAGGACAAGGGCGAGGACAAGGGCACCGCAAAGGACACCCTGCTCCTGGAAGCTTTGGCGGCTGCCTCCGCCGAGGACCTGGTCACCGGACACCCCGACGGACTCGACCGACCCGTCACCGACCACGCCACCAATCTCTCGGGAGGCCAACGTCAACGAGTGGCCCTGGCTCGCGCCCTGGTGGCCGACCCACCCGTGCTGGTCCTGCACGATCCCACCACCGCGGTCGACGCCGTCACCGAGGAAGCCATCGCCCGAGGAGCGGCGGCCCTGCGCGCCGACCGCACCACACTGGTCATCGCCAACAGTCCTGCACTGCTGGCGCGGGCCGACCGGGTGGTGGTCCTGCAAGAAGGGCGGGTGCACACGCTGGGCACCCACGCACAACTGGCCGAGGACGACCCCCACTACCGCGAGGCGGTGCTGCGTTGAGTACGAAAACCACCGGAACCGACCCTTCGGCGACAGGTGGCCCGCCCCCCGGGACCGAGCTCCTGCCCACCGCCACCGCCAAACGCACCTGGGCAGTGCTGGGCGCCGGTGTCCGGGACATCCCTTGGGCCACCGTCCTGGCGTTGGGCACCGTACTCGCGGGCAGCGCCGCCGGGCTGGTCGCCCCCTGGGTCCTTGGGCAGATGGTCGACGACATCTCCGCGGGGGCCGGCACGGACACCATTGTGCGGTCGGCCGCGCTCATCGCCGGGGCCGCGGTGGTCGGCGGTGTCCTGGTGGGGCTCGGTGCCTGGCAGGTCGGCCGGGTGGGTGAGATCGTCCTGGCCCGGCTGCGGGAACGCGTCATGGAACGCGTGCTGCGCATGCGCGCCGACCACGTGGAAAGAGTCCGGATCGGGGACCTGCTGTCTCGGGTCGGTGACGACGTCGCCGTGGTCACCAACGCCATCGCCCGCAACGGCCCCGAGGTCGTCACCGCCCTGGCGGTCGTCCTGCTCACCACCGCGGGTATGTCCGCGCTGGACTGGCGCCTGGGGCTGGCCGGGTTGGTGGCCCTGCCCTTCTACATCAGAGCACTTTTTTGGTATCTGCCCAGGTCAGGGCCTTACTACGCGCGTGAACGTGTTGCCATGGGGGAGCGTTCACACGCTCTGATGGGGGCTCTGCGTGGTCGCGACACCGTGCGTGCCCACCGTCTGGAACAGGAGCACGAACACCGCATCGCCGAACGTTCCCGCACCGCGATGCAGCTCACCCTGGACGTGTTCGGTCTGTTCACCCGACTGGGTGCGCGCATGAACGGCTCCGAGGTGGTGGGTCTGGGTGCCGTGCTGGTGGTGGGTTTCTTCCTGGTCCGTGGGGACCTGGCCACCGTCGGCATGGTCACCGCCGCGGCCCTGTACTTCCACCGCCTCTTCGGACCGCTCGGCTTCCTGGTGATGAATTTCAACGACGTCCAGCAGGCCGGGGCGAGTCTGGCACGCCTGGCCGGGGTCATCGACCTGCCCGTTTCCCAGGACCCGAACGCCGAGGAGGGCCCGGCCGGTTCCTCCCTGCGGACGGAGGCGATCGGCCACACCTACGCACCGGGGGCACCCCAGGTGTTGGACCAGGTTTCCGTCAAGATCGACCCGGGCGAACGGGTCGCCCTCGTGGGCGCCAGCGGCGCGGGAAAGACCACCCTTGCCGCCGTCGTCAGCGGCTTGCGTACCCCCACTTCCGGCACGGTGTTCCTCGGCGGGGTCCCCCTCGACGAGCTCGGTGAACAGCGTGTGCGTGAACACGTCTTCCTGGTCAACCAGGAGACCCACGTGTTTGCGGGAACCCTTGTGGAGGACCTTCGTCTGGTACGGGCCGGGGCCGACCGTGAGGAGGTGGAGCAGGCCCTGGACACCGTCGGGGCCCTCGACTGGGTCAGGGCTCTGCCCCAGGGGATGGACACCGTGGTCGGTGAGGGGGGTCATGGGCTCACCGCCGAACAGGTTCAGCACCTTGCCCTGGCCCGTCTGGTTCTGGCCGACCCCGACCTGGCCGTGTTGGACGAGGCCACCGCCGAAGCCGGAAGTGCCGGTGCGCGCCGCCTGGAGAGCGCGGCTCTGGCCGCCACGAAGGGCCGCACCACCCTGGTGGTGGCGCACCGCCTCACCCAGGCCCGATCCGCCGACCGCGTGATCGTCATGGAACACGGACGGATCGTGGAGGAGGGGACCCATGACGAGCTCGTCGCCCGAAAGGGCCGTTATGCCCGCCTCTGGGGCAGCTGGCGGGGTTGAGTGAACCGACTGCCTGCACGGATGTGCCCGTGCCGGTGGTGGAGCACCACATCCCCTGTGGCGCAAGGGGTTCAGTGTTGTCGAGGGCCGTATGATCGGGGTTCTCGGCAGGACAAGAGTAGTGAGGCGCACTCGATGGACAGTCAAGAACCGGTGATCGACACGACGGTCCCGCACTCGGCACGGGTGTGGAACTACTGGTTGGGAGGAAAAGACAACTACCCGGTGGACCGGGAAGCCGGCGACCAGTTCCTCTCGGTCTTTCCCGGGATCGCACGGATGGCGCGCGCCTCCCGAGCCTTTCAGACACGGGCCGTCCGCCACCTGGCGGGGGAGAAGGGGATCAAACAGTTCCTGGACGTGGGCACCGGCCTTCCCACCGTGAACAACACCCACGAGGTCGCCCAGTCGGTGGTCCCCGAAGCACGCATCGTGTACGTGGACAACGACCCCCTCGTCCTCACCCACGCGCGGGCCCTGTTGACCAGTGCCCCCGAGGGGCGCACGCAGTACATCCACGCCGACCTGTACGAACCCGAGAAGATCCTGGAACAGGCGGGTGAGTTCCTGGACCTGGAACAGCCGGTCGGTCTGATGCTGCTGGGCATTTTGGGGCACGTGCAGCAGTACCAGGACGCGGTCTCCATCGTGCGCCGCCTGCTCGCCGGACTTCCCACGGGCAGCTACCTCACCATCAGCGAGGGAAGCAACGTGCACAGTACGGAGAACGTCGAGGCCCAGGACGAGTACAACGAGAGCGGTGCCGTGCCCTACCTCCCACGCAGCCCCGAACAGATCGGTGGTTACCTGGAAGGGCTGGAGTTGGTCGAGCCGGGCCTGGTGTCGGTGACCCGTTGGCGCCCTGAGGTGACCAGCGAAGCTCTGCCCGCCGAGGTGGACCAGTACGGGGGTGTGGGCCAAAAGGTCGAGGGCAAGTGACCCTGTCCCACGGGGTGGGCCTTTCGCGCCGCGAAGGGCCCGTCCCGCCGTGCCTGCGGCTCTTGTGGTGTTGTTCCCCGCCCCCGTTCAGGCACGCCGGGCCGAGTAGACGCTCAGGTGGGTGTGGGCCAAAGAGAGCAGCGGGGTGGGCACCCCGAGCGCACGGCCACGGGCGACCAGGTCACCGATGATGTGATCGGCCTCCACCGGGTTGCCGTGGATCAGGTCCCAATACATGGACGTGGAGTGGTCGCTCTCGGTGTCGGAGACGACGTCTTCGGCGAACTCCATGATCCGGCCGCTGGGTGGGTATCCGGCCGCGGTGGCCACGGTGACCGCCTCGGCCAACATCCCGGAGCTGAACTCCGGCCCGCCCGGCGCTTGGTTGACCGTACCGATGGGTGCGCGCATCAGGCACGTGATGGCGCCCAGACTGGCGAGGAAGACCCACTTGTCCCACATCTCCTGACGGGCGTCCTCGGTGGGCCGGGAAGTGAAACCGGCCCCGTCCAGGGCCTTGTGGACCTGTTCCGGGCCCACCACGGGGTTCTGGGCCAGGGGACCGTGGACGAGCTCACCCATCTTGCCGAGTTCGATGATGTCGCCCTGCTCGTCCAGTCGGGTCCTCACCATGCTCACCCCGCCGTAGACCCGCTCCGCCCCGAAACGGTCGACAAGTACGTCCAGGTGACGCATGCCGTTGAGGAACGGCACCACCACGGTGTGTGGCCCCATGGCCACGGCGAGGTCCTCCACGGCCCCGGCCAGACCGTAGGACTTGACCGTGAGAAGGACCAGGTCGTGGGCGGGGGTGAGCCGGTCGGTGGTGACCACGTCGACGGGGATGTTCTCCGTTCGCCCTTCCACGGTGTGCAGGTTCAGGCCTTGCTTCCTCAGAAGCTCGGCGCGTGCCGGCCTGACCAGGAAGTCGACGTCACGTCCGGCCTGGGTGAGCCGAGCGCCGAAGTAGCCGCCGACCGCGCCCGCACCCACGACAAGGATCTTCATGTCACTCCTGGTTCGTCAACCCTGGTGGGTCAGGCAAAAGGTATGACGGCGAGGCCGTCGGCGGCAAGGGCGTCTTCGCAGCGGCGCCGAACCCGGCCCGGACCCGTGGGGCCCCGGGGACTTTTCTGAACCTCGTGGCCGGAGGTGAGAACCGCCTCACCTCTTCGATGTTTCACG